>JANOLM010000462.1:0-12671 GCA_031419815.1 Bacteroidia bacterium | reverse complement strand
GATTGGTGAATTAATAAAGAAAGCAAATGGAAGGATTGCCATCATGCCAGGCTCTGGTGTAAATGAAAATACCGTTCAGGAAATTTTAGCTAAATCCAAAGCAACTGAAATTCATTTTTCGGCAACTGCTTTTCGCGAAAGCGAAATGAACTATAAAAACCAAAATATTGCAGGGATGGGTTCGGATGAAGGGGCAGAGTTTAAGGTTCGTACGGTTGATCCTGATCGTGTGAGGGCGATGAGGAAATTGGCGGAAAATTAAAAGCCTGAAGTTTGCTCTCTGTAGCCTAATCATTTGCTGAATGTAACTGCTCCTTTCATTTCTCAGAATGGAGAATATGAACGAAGAAGTTTATAACCTAAGTGGAGAATATCGGAGTCGAACCGATGACCTCTTCCATGCCATGGAAGCGCTCTAGCCAGCTGAGCTAATCCCCCTTTATATTTTTTTATAACTACTGACTTTCCCCGATAACATCGAGCCACTCTAGCCAGCCGAGCTAAACTCCTAAGGGATGCAAATATATTCAAAATCTTGTGACACCAAATTCTTTATCTTCGCCTTTCAGCACAATTGTCTTCATCAAAGTGTGCATTCAAAAAGACGCGATTATAATTTCGCCCCGATGGGGGCTATGTCGATTCCTATTTCTTTTCTACCAACATGCCGCCCGATGGGGCTTTAAAGTTCCGGAGAAACGACATTTTGGTAGAAACACATTCGACCATTAAATTCATAGCCCCATCGGGGCGAAATTTTAGTTTGGAAATTTATACCTCGTATTTTTGAAATGCACCCTCATCAAACAATCACTTGTACTCATTTATAAATTTTGTAACTTTTGACATCTTAATTGTTCCTTCATGACCAAACTCAAGAACATTGTCAAGCAACTTTCAGAGAAGGATTTCAAAACTCTATATGACTCACTGCTTGAAAGCAATGCCGATAAGTCGGGGTACCTACTAAAATCTTTTCGCGAACGACAGCTCTCCGACAGTAACATTATGGTTGAATTGGGTGTGAACGCCAACGCTTATTATACGCTTAGGTCGCGCCTGAATCAGAAAATTGAAGAGTATTTGTTGCAACAGATGGAAAGTCCGCGCACAGATATTTTGCGGAAAGTGGCCAGCTTAAACGAGGTGCTGTTTACGCAAAAAAGAACCATTTCTGTAGCTACATTAAGAAAGCTGGAAAAGGAATTGATTGATTACGATTTGGCCAATGAATTAACCATCGTTTACAAGTCTCTTAAAAAGATACACGTCAATTCCCCGGATCATTTTACCTACTCCCAACTTTACAACAGGCATGTTGCGTATATGCTGGCGGTGGACAAATCCGAAGATATGCTGGCGAATTATTTCAAAAAATTCGGAAGCTTTTTGTTGACTTCTGATGAAACAGAAAAGTTGAGCCTCACTCTTTTGATGAAAGAAATGCAGAATGTGGCCAAGTTGTATGAATCGCACCGCCTGTATGTCTTTCAAAGCTGTATGTTGATTTTTCACCGATTGTTTGTTGAGCGAGATGATAACATGCAACAAGAAGGCGAGTCCATCGAAGATATTTTTGCGCATGTTCAGAAAATATTTGATCGATATACCTTAGATCCTCTCTATTATCATTTGAATCTTGTTTTTGAGTTTCTAAAGCTGGAGTACTACAACCATTACAAGGTCTATCGGCAGGCTGAGAGATATTTTGAAGAAGTCAATGATGCCGCTTCGAACCTGTTAGTGAATTATCCTTATTATACCTTCTCTGCTCAATTCTTGATCTCCAAACTTGAACGGTATTTGCGCCTGGGCACCGAAAAGGAACTGTATGCCGAAAACGAAAGTATGTTTCTGGATTTTGAAGCGGATCCATTGGATGTGCCCAAGCACACCATATATGTAACGTATCGTGCACTATGTAGCTATTATATTGGCAAATATGAGGAGGCTGCCAAATTGCTCAACCAGTTGCAGAATGATGTGAGCCTAAAGAAATATCCATTTGCACAAATGGAGATTAAAGCATTACTGGCTTTGCAGTATTGCATGCTAAAGGATTTTGAACTCTTTAATCAACTGTCCAACAGTGTGCAACGGCAGATCAGGATGTTGGGGGAAGATGACTGTGAGAATGTGTTGCTATTTCTGAAGATTTTAAAAATAGCTGTGAGCGAAGCTAAGAAAGAGAAACCTAAAAAGATTTCTGCCTTGATCCCTAAGTTCAAAGCGGTAACTATAAATTATTTCGCTCCCACTATGTTGATTAAGATGGACGATGATTTCATCGAAAATCTTACGGCCTTGGAGATCTAAACGTCCAGTTTTAAAAGACTGTCGTGGGATAAGGGCTTGTTCAGGTATAATTTTACGTTTGTGTATTTCTTCGAGCGGTTGAAATCCTGAGGATTGATAGAAGAAGTGAGCATTACAATGCTGCATTTCTTTTTCAACACATTGCCCAATTTTTCAAATTCATCAAGAAACTGAAACCCATCCATGAGCGGCATATCGATGTCTAGAAAAATGACATCGGGCAAAACCTTATCCGATACATCCATCTTCTCCATATTCTTCAGGAACTCAATGGCACTTTTTCCACCCGTGTGGGTATAAATATTTTCGGTGATATTGGCCGCCTCAATCATTTTTTGGTTGATCAAATTGTCAATCTCATTATCGTCAATCAACATTACGGTGCGGTACTTTTTTTTTGTCATGTTTTTGGTTTTGCTCAATCTAAAAATAGGCCAATGCCGGATAATATCCAAGCAGATGGTTGGTCAACCGGATAATATTTGATCAGTGGCTATAGATCAAATTTAATACCTTGTGCCAGTGGCAAGCTATTACCAAAGTTGATCGTATTGGTTTGTCTTCTCATATATACTTTCCAGGAGTCGGAGCCAGACTCCCTTCCTCCTCCAGTTTCTTTTTCGCCACCAAAAGCTCCGCCTATTTCTGCCCCCGATGTACCAATGTTTACGTTAGCAATGCCGCAGTCGGAACCGCTTTGCGAAAGAAATTTTTCCATCTCCTGCATGTTGCTGGTCATGATGGCAGATGAAAGCCCTTGCTTTACGCCATTTTGAAAATCGATTGCTTCTTCTATCACTTTATATTTGATCAGGTATAAAATAGGAGCGAAGGTTTCCTGCTGCACAATACTGTAATGATTTTTCACTTCAGCAATGGAGGGTTTCACATAACATCCGGACTCGTATCCTTTTCCTTTCAGCACACCACCAGAAACAATGATAGAACCGCCTTCATCTTTTACTTTTTTCAAAGCAGTCGTGTATGATTTAACTGCGAGTTTATCAATCAACGGACCTACATGATTATTCGTATCGAGCGGATTACCAATGACCAGTTGACCATAAGCCTTTTTCAACCGTCCTTTCACTTCGTCAAAAATACTTTCGTGAATAATTAACCTTCGTGTGGACGTGCAACGTTGACCGGCAGTTCCCACGGCTCCAAATACGGCACCACGAATGGCCATATCCAGATTTGCGTTTTCTGTGATGATGATGGCATTATTTCCACCCAGCTCAAGCAAGGAACGCCCTAATCTTTCGCTTACTGTTTTGGCTACAGCCTTTCCCATCCTGACAGAACCAGTTGCCGATACTAATGCAATATGTTCATTGGCTGCCATAAGCTGGCCTACTTTGAAATTACCATTGACTAGACCAGAGACTCCCTCTGGCACACCATTCTTTTCAAAAACCTTGCTTACAATATTTTGACAAGCAATGCTGCAAAGCGGAGTCTTTTCAGAGGGCTTCCAGATGCAAACATCACCGCATACCCAGGCAAGCATGGAGTTCCATGCCCAAACAGCCACGGGAAAATTGAACGCTGAAATAATTCCAACTATTCCGAGCGGATGATACTGCTCATACATGCGATGACTTGGTCGCTCTGAGTGCATGGTCAATCCATGCAATTGTCTTGATAAGCCAACGGCAAAGTCGCAGATGTCAATCATCTCTTGCACTTCGCCTAACCCTTCCTGATAAGACTTTCCCATTTCATAGGATACCAGTTTTCCCAAGGGTTCTTTATATTTTCTTAAGGCCATCCCTATTTGACGCACTACCTCTCCGCGTTTGGGTGCGGGCACAAGACGCCATTCCTGAAATGCTTTCCGCGATTGCAACACAACTTTATTAAAACTGGCTTCATCGGCAGATTGCACTCTGCCAATTCGTTTTCCGTCTGCCGGAGAATAGGATTCTAGAGAAAATTCTCTTGATTTGATCCACTTTGTTCCAGTGGAAACCCCCAGGTTGCCGCTTTTAATACCAAGGGTCTTAAGAGCTTCTTTAATACCAAATTGTTCCATGATTACTTTAATTTACCGTAAAGGATGGCGTGCAAGAGGTTTTTATTTTCTATTTTTTGCATCACCTCGTTCACACCTATGCGTCATATGTTTATTCTTTCACCATTTTCAATTATCTGGTATATGAATGGGATTTTCATATTAAACTCATCTCTTGTAAAAGCATGTGGTTCAATTAATGTCTCCTCACCATCCCTAATAACCATTAATCTCACTTCAGTTTCAAAGTTTTTTATTTCAGTATCTTCAAGAACAATAGCTAAATCTATATCACTATTGTCATTCTGCTTTCCTTTCGCATATGAGCCAAATAGCCATGCCTCAGAAAACTTGACATTTGACTCTCTAAGGCGTTGCAAATATTTTGTACTAATTCTTATAGCATTGATTTTATCCACAGCCTACATTCATTTATTTTACTTATCCATTCCTTTGTAAATTCATCAGTACACAAACTATAGAAACTCTGCCTATAATCATCATATCTGGCATTGATATTAAATCTAGTAATAGAGTCAAACAATAATTTTCTATCAGCCTCAAGTTCAATACCTGATTTTTCCAATAACCTCCTCAAATCATGTATCAGCGGAGGAAAATCACCAACATTTTTGATGTATAATGCTTTTAAAAGTTTTTCAATCACAAGATGGCCTAAAAATAAAGCCCAATTATTATTTTTTGTCAAATACAAATCCTGCATTGTCTTAAAGTCTTTTTCAGAACTATCTAGCCAATATGCCAGCAATTTATTTTTGTCAAAGGTTTCAGGCATCGAGTCGCTTTATTAATGATTAATGGATTATCCAAATATACACCATCCATTTATCTTTGAGAAAGTCATTGACTTAATGCCCATTAGCGTTTTGCGGGCATTTGCACCCTCGCAAAAGTAATCATTTTGGGAAAGGCCTGAATTTTGTAAATTTATTTCCTCTAAAAAATATTTCCCTCATGAAAACTTTCTTTTTTGTTTCCATCATTTTGGTAATACTTAATCCAGCCAAAACGATTCACGTATCATTGAATGAATCAATAAACAGTGAGCCTGAAAACATGAAAGGGATGGTTGACCGACATAATTACTGGAGGGAAAAAGTAGGGGTGCAACAATTAACATGGTCAGATGAGCTGGCTTCCTTTGCTCAAGAGTGGGCAAATCATCTGGCTGAAAAGGGTTGCGATATGGAACATCGGCCAAGGTCTGGAGAATTTAAACAGAAGTATGGGGAAAATATTTATTGGTGCTCGGGTATGAGCGCTACCCCTCTAATGGTAGCCGATTCTTGGGCTTCTGAGTTGGAAGATTTTAATGAACGCACTCTCGAATGCACGCCCGGAAAAGTATGCGGGCACTATACGCAGTTAGTCTGGAGTTCTACACAGCAAGTAGGATGCGCCATGGCAAGGTGTGGAAATCAGGAGATTTGGGTTTGCAATTATAATCCACCAGGAAATTGGGTTGGACAAAAGCCATATACTAAAAAGTAAATTCAAAACTTCAAATTCAAAATTAGCTATCGCACAATTTTGAGGCTTAAACTTTGAATCTTGAATCTATCTCCACTCTACACCGTAGGTGCCCTTGTCTCCTGTCTTATAAACTCCTTCCACCAGCACTCCTCCTTTTTTAATTTCAAGAATCCGGTTGAGATCTTCTACATTATCTACGGGTACCTTGTCGATAAAGGTGATAATGAACCCTTCTTTGATTCCAGCTTTTTTCCAGTTTCCGTCTTGGATAGATTTTATCAGCACGCCTCCGTCCAAATTCATTTTTATAAGATCGCGATAGGCTATATTTTCAAACGCTCCACCTTCTAATTCAAACACGACTTCTTTTTTACTCAACTCCAATGAGCTCTGATAGTTTCTTAAAACAGCTTTTGCCTGATTATCTTTTCCATCTCTGCGATACGTAACGTTGATGCTGTTCCCCGGCCTATTGCGTGCCACCCATTCCTGCAATTCAGAAACTGAACCAACAGGATGCTCATCAATTCTGGTAATCACATCGCCTTCTTTCATTCCCATCGCTTCGGCTCCGCTTCCTTCGGTTACGCGTGTTACAAAAACACCTTGCATAAGGTCAAGGTTTCGATCTTCTGCCAACTGAGCTGTTACGTCTGTAATTTGCACGCCCAGCAATCCACGTTGCACTTGCCCGAATTCCAGCAAGTCATCCATAATTTTTTTTACCAGACTCACCGGTATTGCAAACGAATAGCCGGCATAGCTTCCTGTTGATGTTGCAATGGCAGAATTAATTCCAATAAGTTCTCCTTTTAAATTTACAAGTGCTCCACCGCTGTTACCGGGGTTCACCGCAGCATCCGTTTGGATAAAAGATTCCACCTGTAAGTTATTTTTATCGCGCAGTATGCCAATGTTCCTTGCTTTTGCACTGACGATCCCCGCTGTTACTGTTGAGTTTAGATCAAACGGATTGCCGATGGCCAATACCCATTCGCCTGGAGTAACACTATCCGAATCTCCATATTTTACGAAAGGAAGATTTGAAGCTTTAATTTTAAGTAATGCCAGATCGGAAGTCGGGTCAGCGCCAACTACTTTTGCATAAAACCGTTGGTTATTGTTCATCACTACTTCAATACTGCTCGCATCTTCAATTACATGATGATTGGTAACTACATAGCCGTCATCGGATATAATTACGCCAGAGCCTGAGGAGCGTGCTTGTGGATTGAGATAATGATCCAGCGGATTTAAACTAAAATTTCCGGTGCCATACACGGTGCGAATATGAACTACTGCTGGAGTTACTAATTGTGCAGCACTTTTAAAGTTAATTGTATGTGGAGCTTGCCACGAAGTATCTTTTGGTAAACTCGTGAAAAGATTTTGGCGTTGCTCAATGGATTTGTAGGCAGGGCTAAACGCGTCTAGATAACGGATGGTGAACATTATTCCCAACACCGCTCCAATAAAAGCCGACAGCACAATGGTAACAAACAGCAATCCTCTTTTCATACCACATCGTTTACAGAAAGTTAACGTTATTCGGGCAAAATAGTATGATGGATATTTCGAAATGGGATGTTTGTTGCCCGGATCAATAAAAAAGGCGCCCTCATTTCGAGAGCGCCTGTCACCAACCCCAACCCATTTTAAAATTTTTAGACTACTTCCCCTTTTCCGTTGGAAGAGCGCGCGAAGCCTGTAGCAGGCAGGGATGAAGTTTAGTTTACTTTAATTGTTTGTTTCAGTGCTTTTTTCTCATCCTTTGGAATGGTAAGCTCAAGAATGCCATTGTTGTATTTGGCATTGATTTTTGTGGCATCCACATTTTCTGGCAGGTTGAATGATCTGGTGAACGCGCCATACTGAGTTTCAATGGAATGAAAGTTTTGTTCTTTCTTTTCATTGGAGAGTTTTCTCTCACCGCTCACCGTAAGATAGTTATCGTTCAACTCAATTTTGAAATCATCTTTGCTCAAGCCGGGCACGGCAAAATGGATTTCATAAGCGTTGGTATTTTCGATGATGTCCACCTTGGGAACAAATGCGCTGCCGCCATTGCGGGCTTGTGACTCGTTAAAGAAACGATCAACCAGGTTGCTGAATGAAGTCGGTACGAAATCATTAGCGTTGTAACGGATAATGTTCATAGTATTAATTTTTTTGGGTTTAACATTTATTTTCTGAATTCTGAATACCCATTTAGGGAAAAGTATGCCGACCCGTTTTTTGAGTCTTTTTAAGACAATATGGCTTGAATATGCTTACAAAATGACATTTTTAAGACATTTTGGCTGATATTTGACACCTCTACTTTACTTAAAAGTGTCTTTTGATTCCAGGCGATTTTTGCCTCACGTGCCGGTAAGTTTGCCACCTGTATTATTACTTTTGAAGAGTGATTGAGAAATTGTTATGCACATCGTGATTCGCGAATTGACTACTAGGTGGGTAACAATGAAACCCCGAAGGACTGAGCACTGATTTGAAATTCTCGAAAAAAAACAAGTCAAACACTTCAAGTTAATTTTGGTCTAAATTATTTTCTCACACTATTTTTTGATAATACTTTTATTATAAATTTGTAACCATTGTGTAAGGTTAACTAATTTGGTTATGAATGAGTATTTAACACTATCAGAAGCTTCGGAATTCATTGGAAAAAGCAAAGAAACATTAAGGAGATGGGATAGGGAAGGTAAGTTGTCTGCTGTCCGTGAACCAATGAGTAACTATCGTGTCTACAAACGAGAAGAGGTGGAGCGTTTATTTGGCGACTTTTTTAGTCGTGATATTAAAGATGTCGTTTCGAATTATGCAAAACCTGATAAGACGTATTCCGTCTTGGAGTTATTCGCAGGTGCTGGTGGATTGGCTGTTGGGTTGGAAAAGGCGGGATTGAAATGTATCGCCTTGAACGAAATCGACAAATGGGCGTGTCAAACTTTACGGAAAAATCGACCTCAATGGAGAGTGTTAGAAGGGGATGTTAAGGCTTTTGAATTTTCAGAGTTTCATAATAAGGTTGATGTTGTGACAGGTGGTTTTCCTTGTCAGGCATTCAGTTACGCTGGAAAAAAATTGGGTCTGGCCGATGCTAGGGGCACACTTTTTTATGAATTTGCGAGAGTTGTAAAAGAAGTAAATCCTCCAATATGTATTGGAGAAAATGTGCGAGGCTTATTGAGCCACGAAAATGGAAAGACTTTACAAGGAATGATTTCTATTTTGAACGAAATCGGATATAATGTTGTCCCGGTTCAAGTGTTAAAAGCTGTTAACTACCGGGTGCCTCAAAAACGAGAACGTTTAATTTTAGTTGGCATTAGGAAGGACATTGAATTACAATATGAATATCCAAAGCCTTTCAAGAAAGTATATAATTTAAGAGATGCTTTGAAAAAGGGTGAATTATTTGATTCCATAGTTCCCAAATCACTTGGTGCTAATTATCCGAAAAGTAAAATAGAGGTTTTAGATTTGGTTCCTCAAAAGGGCTACTGGCGAGACCTGCCTTTAAGAATTCAGAAAAAATTTATGGGTGGAAGTTTTTATTTAAGTGGCGGGAAAACTGGCATTGCAAGAAGAATTGGTTGGGACGAACCTTGTTTAACTCTAACATGCAGCCCCGCACAAAAGCAAACAGAAAGGTGCCATCCAGATGAAACTCGTCCCTTTACGGTGCGCGAATATGCTAGAATACAAACATTCCCTGATGACTGGAAATTTGAAGGCTCAATTGCTCAACAGTACAAACAGATAGGTAATGCAGTTCCTGTCAACTTAGGAAAAGAAGTTGGCTATTCTATTATTAAATTCTTGAATAACTATTATAAAGGGTTAGAACTTAAATAATGATGAAGTTCTAATTTCATTGGCTAAATCATCACACCCCTTCTTGAACAAATCCTTGGTGTCTAGATTTGAAATGCTCGCATGCAATTCGATCACTAATTGATCATAAAATTTAGGAAAGCCCGTTATACGGTGCCAAAAATCTCTGCCTATAAATACTGGATGCGATTTATCAATTGTTTTGTAGTGCATGCTTAATTCTGCGGATTCCCCGTACAGAACACCTACAACAAAATCAGTATTTGCAATTCCTTTTAAAGCTTTATTTGTTCTAGCTAAACGTATGGTGTCAGTGAATTTCTTCAAAAGTGGATTTACATCCTCTGAATTTATCGTGTTCGGTCCAGATTTTAATTGGCACCATTTATCTCTATTGTCCTTTTTGTCTTTAAATTCAATGTCCATGCCTTTTATCAAAGAACCTTTTGCTACTTCCAATGTGACAAACATATTTTGGATTTGAGTTCCAAAGGAAGTATTAATTGATGTTCCAAGAACTCTGGGATAAAAAAGAGCCTTAGCTACTCCCTCTGGGCTATACTTATCATCCAATACTTTTGATAGATATTTAACAACTATTGGATTTATGTTGTATGATCTCAGTTTGGAATGAACATTAATTGAAGCATTGATATGTTTTTTGAAAATATTTTCTTCGAAATAATCTACAATTTTTATTGTCAGTTCTTTTTGCTTCATATTTCCATTTGATTAAAGTTCAGGAATTTATTTTAAATAAATACTTTATGGAGACGTGACACGTACCAATAATCATTAGCTGTAAACTCTGGCGTGATCTTTAGCGCAAATCCATTCGAACGTACTTTGTTGTATCGCATGTATCTAACGATCTAGGCTATTTTAAGCCCTCCTTCCAAATCAAAGATGAATCAATACTTGCAATAGAAGGGCGACCTGACAATGCCATCGCAAATTCAAATTCCTTTCTGAGGATCGTTAAAACTTTTGTTACCCCTTCTGAGCCACCACAGGCTAATCCAAAACAAATGGGTTTGCCCACGAGTACAGCGTTTGCACCCAAGGCAATTGCTTTTAGGACATCAGTTCCTCGTCTTATTCCCCCATCCATCAAAACAGGAATTCTCTTGTTTACTTTTTGTGCGATGTGAGGTAGTACCTCGATCGTAGCGGGCACCGTATCAAGGTTGCGCCCGCTATGGTTGGATACGATAATACCGGAAGCTCCAGACTGAATTGCCCTTTCCGCATCGTCAGGATTTAAGATGCCCTTTAATAGCACGGGTAATTTTGTTATGGACTTAAACCATTCAATGTCTTTCCAGGTGAGAGGCTTTTTGAAAGTTAATGCCTGCCCCTTGCTGGCAAAGGCGGTGTCTATCATATAAGGTGGCTTTAGATCATCGGGCAATTTGAATTTTGCTTTTTGCTGACGATCTCTTGATCCGGAAACGGGCGTATCAACTGTAATGCAAAGTGCGCGGCATCCCTGTGCTTCCACTTTTTGAACCAAGTCTTTTACGAAAGTCCGGTCGTCTACTACATATAGTTGAAACCAAAGAGGTTGCGTGGCCACTTTTGCTATTTCTTCAATCGGTGTTGTGGTAAAAGAACTGACACAATAAATTGCAGAAGCAGCCCCGGCTCCTAGTGCAGTAGCGATCTCGCCTTCGGGATGCATTAATTTATGGAAAGCCGTTGGTGCGATCAGAATTGGATAAGCCAACTCTGTTCCAAATAGCGAGACTTTTGTATCCAGTTTTGTTACGTCATTAAGTACGTTCGTTTGAATTTTTACTTTGTCCAGAGCTTCCCGGTTCCACTTCACTGTAAATTCATCGGCAGCTCCGCTGGCAACAAATTCATACGCCATTTTTGACATGGACCCTTCGGCTGCTTTTTCAAAATCAAAGAGGTTAATTATTTCCTGCAGGTCGGCTGGGCTATAATTGAATTCTTTATTGTCAGGTTTTCCGTTTGCAGACAATGGTAAAATGGAAGCGCCTGCCAAAACGCCCATGGATTGCAATATGTTTCTTCTCGTGTATCCCATAGGTTTTAAATGAAGTAGCAAACAAGATAGTGATCTGACTTTCAAAGTCAGCCGCTGTGAGTGGAGAATTTTTGCAATATTTCCCCGGCTACTCCTGATTTTAAATCAAAAAATTCTGGGCTTTGATGGGTTTCCTATAACAGTTCGCGATTCGCGAATTGATGTGGAAAGTGATTTGAGCTACTATTTGAGCTTTTTCCTTGGAGTGCCTTCCGTTATTTGTTTGGCATTTAAAGCGCTCACTACTTTCTTTCCGGTTTTGGCTTCAATTTCTTTTCGGGTGTTGCCGGCAATTGTCCCGCCTTGTCGGGCAATCACTTTGCTTCCATCCAATGATTTTGGTTTTTTCTCTTTCGAAATTTCGGAAGTGGTGGCTTCGGCCAGCATGTTCAACTCTAACTCCAGATTAGTCATGCCTGCGTGCCGGAATACCGTCACTTCCGTATGCAGGCATGTGGTCGCGGAGGTTTTCTTTTTTCAGACTTTTAAGCTTCTTGTATTCTTTAGCAGTTTTGTCGCTCCACGCTTTGGTGATGATTTCGTTGACACATGCATTTTGTGGTGTGTAGTGCCATCCTTACTCTGTTGGTTGATATTTCTCCAAATACTCTTTGGGTGTCACAATTTTTGTCGACTTATACCTTTTTATTGTGAAATCGTTTGTGTTCCCTGTGATTAAAAAGTCCGCTTTACATTCCTGGGCAAGTTCCAAAAGTTTATTGTCGTCCTTATCGGAAATTATTGTCAGCCTATTTTTTGGTATAAACTTTATTGATTTGGTCTCAATGTCAGCAATAAGAGTCTCAGCTCTATTTGTAAAGTCGGGATATTTATAAAACTTTCTCCTTCTGAAAACCAAATAATACTCTTGCAACAGTTCATCTGAAATGCATAGATCAAATTTCCCTTCAATAAAAAGATTGTTAACTATTAGATACGGGTAATTCTGTTGTA
>JANOLM010000461.1:0-2506 GCA_031419815.1 Bacteroidia bacterium | reverse complement strand
TTATTTGGACGATATAGTTCATTCAGCCTCCTCTACTCACTTATCAAGAATACAGCACCTAATAATTTACCTTAATATCCTTAATCTTCCTCGGCAACCAAACCTGCATGGGGTTACTTCCGCGGTTGCACCAACTATAATAAGGTATGGCAGTGATAGTTTTCTACACTGTACTCACGTTTTGGTTATCAGAAGAAACAACAACAACCGGAACTTCTGCTTGAATCGTCACTACACCATTAAGTAAATCTTTCTTGAAACTGGTTTTAAAAGTTGTGTTCTCCGGCATCAGGATATTCCAGGCCTGGCCATCGTTGTCGGCTCCTTCTACACAATATACTAATGGGCCGCGCTGCAAAGCCACACGATCAACATCGGCTGTGATGGTTTCTTTTGCGGCAACTTCCTGCACGTCCATAGGCAAAGTCAATTGAATAAAATCTCCCTTTTTCCATTCGCGGTTTATAACTGCATATCCATTTTCCATTTGATACACTGCATCCTTTCCATTTACTTTCAAGGTAAATTTTGCTGAAGGCATTTTTAAAAAATGATAAAGATCGCCTGGCACTGTTTCGCCCGTTGCCCAACCGGGGATGCGCACATACACATCAAACTTTGCTTTTTTCTCAGGATTGACATTGATCGTTACATCGCCTTCCCAGGGATAGTTACTCTTTTGATCAATCGCTACTTTTGTTTTGCCTACCGTAACACGTGTGTTGCTTGTTACAAACAGATTTACCCAAATTCCATTGTTTGAAGTATTGTATACATAGTCACCAAGCGAGGCCACCAGCCGCGCAATATTAGACGGACAACACGCTGTGCCAAACCATTCTTTTCTATAATGTTTTCCAGTGGAGGCTAGGGGGTTCCCATAAAAAAAACGATCACCACTCAAAGACAAACCATCTAGCGCTCCATTGTATAAACTTCTCTCGAGCACATCAAAATATTTACTTTCACCCGTTAACAAATTCATGCGTTGATTCCAGAACACCATACCCACTGAGGCGCACGTCTCGCAATAGGCCTGTTCATTTGGAAGATCATAGTCAACCGAGAAGCCTTCGTTACTGCCGGAAGAACCAATCCCACCGGTGATGTACATGTTGCGATGAACGACATCATCCCACACAGTTTTCATGGCATTCATGTAACCCTGGTCTCCTGTCTGCGCTGCAACATCTGCGGCACCGGTGTACATGTACATGGCCCGCACCGCATGTCCGGTTATTTCTTTTTGTTGCTTTACCGGCACAACATCTTGCGCATAGGCGGTGTCTTTCCACTCCGTCCAGGTATAGCCTTTGGCGCGCTTGTGGCCACGCTCATCCAACAGCCAATCGGCAAGCATCAAGTATCTATTGTCTTTGGTAGTTTTGTAAAGTTTCACCAAAGCAAGTTCCAATTCCTGATGGCCTGTTACCCAGTGTTTTTTATCAGGGCCAAATTGTGAATCAAAGTGATTTGCAAATTTGATGGCCACATCCAGCAGCTTGCGTTTGCTGGTGGCATTGTAATACGCTACAGCTGCTTCAATCAAATGACCACCGTTATAATCTTCGTGCATGCTCATGTCCGTCCATCGTTTTTCAGGAAACAGCAATGTGTAATAGGTGTTTAAATATCCATCCGGTTGCTGAGCTGCTGCAATTTTATCGATCCATTCATCCGCTTTTTTTTCCAATTCTGGATTGGGTTTGTTTTTCAGGGAGTATGAAATTGCTTCAAGCGCTTTATACACATCCGAATCATCGTAAAATATTCCTTCAAACTTTCCTTTCCGTGTTCCTCCTGCTATTTCAAAATTACGTATGCGAGGTGTTTTTATTTCCGTTTGATAAATACAGGCCTGAAGTGTAACGGTAGCCACCAGATCCATTTTAGGTTTTCAGAAAGTGTCAGTAATGTTTACATCAGCAAAACTTACCGGCTCAATTTTTTGCAATGGCTGCGCATGACCTTCCTGGAAAAACAATATGCCTGCTAACAAACCGCCTAAAAAAATTTTCATATAAGAAATTTAATGTTGTATCCAATCGAATTTATTAACCATTGGAATTCAGCTTGAGATTGGGGATCACCACCTCAAACGTACTGCCCTCGCCCACCTTAGAAGTGACAGAAATTTTGCCATTAATTTTTTCAAGTGCTTCACACGCTATATACAAACCCAAGCCGGAACCACTGCTCGATTCTGTGCCCCGATAAAACATTTTAAAAATATTTTTAATGTGCTCTGGCGCAATGCCCGTGCCATTATCAGAAACTTTTAGTACCGCATGAAATGCATCTGCCTTTACTCGGACAGCAATAAAAGGGTTTTCCGTTTTGGTGTTAGAATACCGGAAGGCATTCGCTACCAAGTTAGTCAGTACCATGGCCAAACGCTTGTCATCCGTAAAAAAGGAATTTGAAGTTTCCACTTCTACTATTCTCTCAATCCGGCTGTGCTCATCCAAATATTTAAGGTTATCGACAATTTCTCTAATAAGTTTAT
>JANOLM010000460.1:0-1728 GCA_031419815.1 Bacteroidia bacterium | reverse complement strand
ATACAAAAAACTGAAATGATTTTTTTCATGAGTTGAGGTTGAATTCAAATGTAGAAGGAAAAAAGCCGTTTAAAGCTTTGTGCCCTCATAAACTTCCTTCAAAGAAAGCGATAGGCCAACGGATGGGATGGTAAGCGTTTCGTCAATTGATCTGTAATCTTTCAACTCCCAATTGCCTTGCGAATTAATTCGGTAGGCTTCAATGCCAATGGATTCAGAATCAATTGTTATAAATTCTTTTAGCGTAGGAATTTCACGATAGAGTTTGAATTTTATTCCCTGGTCGTAATTTCTGGTGGAGGGAGATAAAATCTCGATTATTACAGTTGGTTGAACAGCGGTGTCGGCATCCACTTGGGAAGGAATAATTTCACCACAAATGATTGAGATATCAGGATAGGTGAATAAACTATTCTCTGGTATATGAACACGAAGATCGCTTCCATAAGGCTTACAAGGTTTCCCTTTTAACCGATAAGCAAGGTCACCAAAGAGATTGGAGAAGATCACATTGTGCCTGGCTCCTGCACCTGCCATGGCAAAAATCTCTCCTTTGAAATATTCGTGCTTGTCACGAGATGCCTTCTCGAATTGAAGATACTCTTCAACGCTGAGTTTTGATTTGTTATAAACAACTAAGGGGTCTCTGACTTCCACAGTTAAAGATAATCAAAACAAAATTATTTTACACTCAACATTCCTTCTTCTTTCGCTTCCAGAAGAGTTTCTCCAACAAGGTATTTATCCACGGCTCTGGCAGCTTCCCTTCCTTCGCTAATTGCCCACACCACTAGTGATTGGCCTCTGCGCATGTCACCGGCAGAGAAAACGCCTTCAACAGAAGTTTGATAACCTTTACATTTTACATTGCCCCGTTCGTCAACTTCTATCCCGAGTTGATCCAATAATCCTTGACGTTGCGGATATAAAAAGCCTAATGCTAATAGAGCAAGATCACATGGAATTGTTCTCTCCGTTCCCGGGATTTCAGAAAAGGAAGGAGCTTTTCCTGGTTCTATTTTTTTCCCTGCCTGTCCGGCCCGCCTCCCGAAGTCGTACGGAGGGCAGGCAGGCAGCCATTCAATCTCAGCAAGTTTCAAACCGGTTACATTTCCATTGGCATCACCAATAAACTCTTTGGTAACAATAGACCACTGGCGCTCGCAACCTTCTTCATGCGAAGTGGAGGTGCGCAAGATCATGGGCCAGCTTGGCCAGGGCATTGTTTCGTTTCTGTCCTTTGGTGGCTTGGATAAAATTTCAATTTGAGTAACTGATGTAGCTTCATGACGATTGGATGTGCCAACACAATCGGAACCAGTATCACCACCGCCAATTACAATCACATTTTTTCCAGTTGCGAAAATATCTTCTGTCTCAACTTTCTTTCCTCCTACTCTCCGGTTTTGTTGCGTAAGAAAATCCATAGCGAAGTGAACGCCCTTCAAATTCCTTCCCGGAATAGAAAGGTCACGTGGAATCGTTGAGCCGCCACTTAATACAATAGAATCAAAGTCTTCGCGCAATTGTTGAACGGGAATGTTTACACCAACATTAGCATTGGTAACGAAAGTGATACCTTCTACTTCCATCATTCTCACCCTTCTTTCGAGTACTCGCTTCTCTAATTTGAAATCAGGAATGCCGTAACGAAGTAGTCCGCCCACTTCATCAGATCTTTCAAACACTGTTACCAAATGTCCGGCTGCGTTAAGTTGCGAGGCAGCG
>JANOLM010000459.1:0-3184 GCA_031419815.1 Bacteroidia bacterium | reverse complement strand
CGGCAGGCTGACCACCATGATGTGGTGTCACATTTACTGTTACAGATTTGGGTGCAATAGAAAGAAAATGATATGTGAACATCTTCATAAATTCATCGCAGTCCTGATTGGGCACCAGGCGCATGGAAATTTTTGCAGATGCTTTTGAGGGCAATACCGTCTTTGCACCTTCGCCTGTATATCCTCCCCAAATTCCATTTACATCAAGTGTTGGGCGAGTTCCTGTGCGCTCCAAAGTAGTATATCCTTTTTCCCCTTTCACCTCCGCTATGCCCAATTCTTTTTTGTACTCATCTAAATTGAATGGTGCTTTATTGAGATCTGCCCTTTGAGCAGTGGTAAGCTCAGCAACCTTATCATAAAAACCCGGAATGGTTATTCTTCCCTCTTCATCTTGCAGAGAGGTGATCATTTTGCTTAAGATGTTTATGGGATTAGCCACTGCACCTCCATACACACCCGAATGCAAATCGCGGTTGGGGCCAGTCACTTCTACTTCCAGATAACTTAAGCCGCGAAGGCCAACGGTGATAGAAGGTGTGTCCAATGAAATCAAAGATGTATCTGAAATTAAAATCACATCTGCTTTGAGTTTGGATTTATTCTCTTTTACGAATGTGCCGAGATTATCTGAACCCACTTCTTCTTCACCTTCAATCATAAACTTGATATTGCACGTGAGCTTATTGAGTTTGCTCATGATCTCGAATGCTTTGATGTGCATGTAGAACTGCCCCTTATCATCGCACGAGCCGCGGGCATAAATTTTACCGTCTTTAATAACTGGCTCGAAGGCAGGCGAGTCCCATAAGTTCAAAGGATCGGCAGGCTGCACATCGTAATGGCCATACACCAATACTGTAGGGAGAGAAGCATTAATTATTTTTTCTCCGAAGACAATCGGATGACCTTTTGTTTCGCAGAGTTCAACTTTATCAGCACCGGCATCCTTTAATTTTTGAAGGACATATTCAGCAGCCTTGCGGACATCTCCCTTGTGTCGACTGTCAGCACTGACAGATGGAATGCGCAGTAATTCAAAAAGTTCGTCTAAAAAGCGTTGCTGGTTGGATTGGATATATTCTTTGATCATGAGGTAAGGATTAAAAGCTCAAATGTATTGCTTAGATAAATGGATATGTATTACTTCTTCCAAAATTTCTCAGGATTGCGATAGGTGTTTACAAGAGCATAAACCTTGACCAGCAGTTCAATTTCATCGACTGTAAAATGAGCCATGAATGGAAATTTTTTGATGGGCAGACATCGCACATCATCATATCGAATTTGATAAAACGGGTTCTCCTCTAATATAGAAAATGAATTGTTGACTGAGTTCAAAAAAATACTCACCAAGTCCGGGCTGTTGATTGTAGTAATTGATGGCGTCTTGAATATCCTGAATGGCTCGGGCATCTAGGGTAATTTTGAATTCAGTCATCAATTAGCCTTAAAACTCTGTTTTACTTCATTCCAATCTTTGAATGTAGTTGCCGTTTTGATGCGGTCGCGAACCAATGTCTTGTGTTCTTCCGAAATTACAGTATCCCCACTAGAGTTTAGAGTAGCGAAATCGAGGCTTTCCAGCAGTTCAAGGAAAAAACTGTATTTCTCTTCAGGAACTGAAATGGCCACCTTTTTCATGGTCTTATTTTTTATAAAGTTATGAATTATAGGTGATATAATTCACTTTCCTATCTGAGGCTCAGCCACCGTCATATCTTCAATAACTTTCTTCACAAATTGTTTTGCCTTTTGAACTTGCTCTCCGTTATAGGAATCTGATATAGTCACGATATCCACTGAGCACTCGATGAATTATTACAGCTTTTTCTTCGATCGTGTAAAAGATAATATAGTTTCCATAGACTAATGAATAATATCCGGCTTGACTTAGTTCAGGCTCGGTTCGCTTCGTGCCAATAAAGGGATGAGTAACTAATTGCTGCATTCTTTTCTCAAGCTTATCATAAAAAGAAACTGCAGCTGAGATTTTATCCTGAGCAATAAAGTCAACAATTGCTGTAATGTCCTCTTCCGCTATTGGAAGGAAGTGAAGCTCAAGCGTTTTTTTCACGCAAGCGTTTTCGAATGATTGCTGAAACTTCTGACAGTGTTTTGTGCTTAACTCCTGAAGCCAACTGGGCTTGAGCTACTGAAAGTTTGGAAAACATGTCCAGTTTTGATTTCAAGGTTCTGTAGTGTTCAATAGACATTAGAACCATGTCACCTGCACCATTTTTGGTGATATAGACAGGTTCATGTGATTCATGAACAAGTTGTGAAATCGCATTGGATTTATTCCGCAAGTCGGAGATAGGTTTGATAATAGCCATGTATCAAAATTATATCATTTTAATGATACTGGCAAATCTATAAGCAACCTACTTAGGTGCAGCCACCATCATATCTTCAATAACCTTCTTCATTTCTTCTGCTGGCTTTTTAGCAATCAGATAAAAATGTTTTTTGCCTTCCGGTGACCAGATGTTTTTACCATCGTCTGCGATTTGCAGTGTTCCACTTTTCATCGTCCAATAATCTTTCAGGCCGCGCACTGCAAACAACACGGCTGTCTCATCCCAACTGTGACGGTTTTTATTTTTGTCCACCATAGGATTTGTTTCAAATGAAACGCGCACAGGATTTGTAACAGGAGTTTCAGTGATTAAACGCTCACCAGTCATGATTGCTTTTCCTATTTCAAAACCCGAATAGTAAATGGGTGTTGGCCATTGTTTTGCAACCAGCTGCGCACCATCCGGACAAATTTTAATATTCCACTCATCTCCTTTCGGATATTCGGCACCCATGGAAACCAATTTGCTCACTTTCTTTTTTACCAACTCAATTCCTGAAAGTTTGCTGATCCCATCAGGTGGGGAGACTAGAAGGTCTGCCAGTAATCGTTGCGGCCCCACGACACAAATGGTCACGCTTCCATCAGGTTGTTCGGAAAGAATTTTACGATACAAAGCAATAGCATCAGGTGCATTTTTTCCGGTCTTCAAATCATTTGGAAAATTGTTGGCCAAATTGCTATTGTAGAAATCGTTGTGCTTGCCTTTGTAAACATAGTCACCTTTATATGTGCCAATCGGAATATTTGGTTTTCCATAATAAGTGTTTACCGCATCAATGGCAGCCGCACCCCAATCATCATTCATGGGATACATGGTTGCCA
>JANOLM010000458.1:0-2406 GCA_031419815.1 Bacteroidia bacterium | reverse complement strand
CTCTAATACTTTTTTGTCTACGGTTGCACCTTGCGCCTCAGCAGCTTCCAACGCATTGCTTGCAAAGGAAGATTGCAGAACTCCTGCCCAGCCTGAACCTTGTGTGCTTCCATTGCTATCTTGCGCTCGTTGAATTTTTGTAACGCAGGTATTCAAATCTTTTTTCACGCGCACATTCAATTCGGCATCGTGGTTTACATAATCAAGAATATTGGAGAGAAATTGTGAGGTGAGTATAACATCGATATTCTGACCCAGCTTGATTTGTATTTGAGTTCCCACCTGGTTGGTAATGTTAAGACTTGAAGCAGAGGAAGTCTCTACAGCATTCAACAAATAATTTAAAGCGCGTCTAAGTTGTTGTGAATACATTCCTGACTTCAATGTAGTTCCACTTCTCAATAGCGCCATAGCCACCATCGATGTGGTTGCAGGATCGGATGGCACTGCGTGTGGATCTATTACATCTTGCCTTGAATGACTTCCGGCTCCCCATCCTCCGTCTTGATTCTGAGCAGTGACAATCCAGTTAAGTCCTTTTGTCATGGATAAGGAAGTTTTTTCAGGGGTCTTATACCTAAAACTGGAGTCTGATGTTTCTTCACCCATGAGGGTGCGGAACACACAACCTTTCGGAATGCTGCGGTAGGTAGAAAAATGTTTTTTCCTGGCTTCCTTTTTGAAGGTGAACGATGGCAATGCGATGGCGCTAATGGTAATCAGGGCGATCGCGGTAATAAATGTTGTCTTTGTCATGGCGGTAGTTTTTTAGTTTTCTACTGCTTAGATGACAGGGGAAGTCATTTTCCATAAGAACGGGGAAATTATTTTTGAATGAATTTAAAATAACTCCAAATATTGAGTACTCCTTGGCTTGCGCGAATGAGATTGAAAACTAGTATTTTGTTAACGGATTGTCCTCTTTATAAAGATCGTTGAAGGTAAGCTTACTGGATGGTTGGGGTTTGCTTTTGATGATGCCGAGGTGCAACAAAAGCACTACAGCCATTAAGGTGAAGATGATGATGTAGCCTGCACTAAACACTATAGGATTGTAGGTGAAGAACCCTTCGTAAGCAAAAACATCATAACCGAAAATACCAACGCCTAACAGAACAGAAATGGTTAAAAAGTTTGCGCCTAACCGTTCATTGATAAGTGCCTTCAACACCAGCACCATTGCGTAGATAAGAAGGATTGCACAAAATGAAATATAAACTGGCAGCCAACGTGTGAATGCAACTGGCGGAGTAAGAATGGCATATGTAATGAATAAGCTGTTACTGCCCACCAACAAATATTTAATAATCTTATTGTCTTCCTTCGAGAAAACCCGACTCAAAAAAAGTATTGCCCAGATCATGGTTAAGAACAGTGTCACATACTCAATTTTAATCATTGCGTTCCAATTAAAATCTGGGAATATAGAAATGAACGTATACAGATTTGAAAAGACCGCGCGGATAGACCACGTGAAGCAAAGCAAGGCAAAGTAGATGATGATTTTTTTCTTTTTGGTGCTTAAATAGATCACTAGAAAAATGATGCCCACTAATCCTAAAAGCAATGATTCCGTAAGGTTGCTGCCGGTGGCCATACTGCGATGGTGCTGCAGCAATTCACTTGAGCCTAAATAGATAGGATCTTTTGATCCGCCTTTATGATGATGAAAATTTGCAATCTGAATGACAATATCCAGTGTGTCTGAAGGCCTGGTGAACGAAATGGTTTGCGGCATCCACTGAGGAATCGTTTCAGCCAAAGTTTTTCCAACTGTGCCGTTTACTGCTGTAAGATTGCCATTGATCCAAAGTTGATAGCAAGAATAGATTTGTGGAATTTCAAGTGCAAGCGTTTCGGTTTGCGCTGTAACTACTACCTGAAGTGCGTAAGTAGCATAGCCTTGTCCTGAGTTTTTCGTTTCATTCCAGACTTTCGAGAAATAGCCGAGTGTATTTTTTGATGATAGAACTTCTTTTGGAGAAAGAAGTTGATTTTCAAAATAGCGCCATTCGCCATTCAATGGCAGTCTGCCGTTTTTGAAATCAAAATTTCGTGCATCCAGAAAACCTTGTTGCGAAGTTGGTTGTGCTGTAACGGATGTGACAACACCGATAAAGAGTAAGACAAACAGGAAATGAAACTTAAATTTAGAAGTTGGGGAGCGGTAGTAAGAAATCATTATTTAGGTTATATCGGTTGCGCAATATATGAGATTTCACGTAGGGTTTTAAAAAAAAATTATTTTAAAGAAACAGATTTAATATCCAGCTACTTATCCACTTCTCTGCGAATCTATTCGATACTTGCTGGCTGTTAGCTGATTTAATATTTTCAACTGGTTACAATTTGTAATCGTTTCACTTTTATGTAGCCTATACTTTACTGGTCAGTCTTGGCCTGCTC
>JANOLM010000457.1:0-7153 GCA_031419815.1 Bacteroidia bacterium | reverse complement strand
GTTAACTATGCTTCACAAAAAAATATTTATACAGCCACTTCTACCAATGCTCATTATTTGAAGGATGAAATTGCCAAAGCCACTGTAGAGTCTGGCCTTGACAGATTGATTATTTCAATTGATGGAACATCTCAGGACACCTACCAATCTTATAGGGTGGGTGGAAGCCTGGATAAAGTAATTGAAGGAACCTCCACACTTCTAAAGTGGAAGAAGGAATTAAAATCTAAAACGCCACATGTTATTTTTCAGTTTTTGGTGGTGCGGCCTAATGAACATCAGATACCCGATGTTTATGCCTTGGCAAAAAAACTTGGAGTGGATGAGGTAAAATTGAAGACGGCTCAGATTTACGATTATCAAAATGGATCTGATTTAATTCCAACCATCGAAAAATATTCGCGATACAGAAAAAAAAATGATGGCACTTTCGTGATCAAGAATGAACTGCAAAATCATTGTTGGAAAATGTGGCACAGCTGCGTTGTTACATGGGATGGCAAAGTAGTGCCGTGTTGTTTCGATAAAGACGCTCACTTTGTTTTGGGTGATCTTACTATCAACACGTTTGAAGAAATCTGGAGAGGGAATCCCTACAATCAGTTCAGGGCTTCACTGTTGAGATCGAGAAGTGAAATAGAGATTTGCAAGAATTGTTCTGAAGGACTGAAAGTGTGGGCTTAGAATTTAGTCGCAAGCCATCGGCCAAGAAATACATCGTAGACGCGATTATCCTTCCTTTTCAGCGTTAGAAATTCTTTTTGCGTTAACGCTGGAAGACTGCGCTGAACAGCGCTTGATGTTAATTGATGCTTGGATAGAAATTCTTTTGAGGTCGGTTTAGACACCCATCCTTCTTTGGCTACCGCTGTAAGAAGTTGTGCTTGCTGCGGGGTAAGCAAAGAGCGATAATTAGAAAAGACTGTTTCATTATCTTCAAATATTTTATTAATCGCCCAGATAGCCAGAAATGAGGAAAGGATTATTTGGCTTTTTCATTATACACTAGGCATTATACATTTTGTATAATGCAGTTTGTATAATTTTGGACTGAATTCCAAAGTTCAGATCACGCCAATGACGTAACGTATTTTGCTTAATTCCTAATAGAATTAAATTTAAGAAGTCGGGAGGGATTTTTTGTTGATCTCATTTTCAATTTTCTGAAAGTCAATAGCCCCACATTTACCACAACCGGTAGAACATGCATTTTTCGCCTGGAAGGATCGATAAATCATTCTACCTAAGAAAAATGCAGCCCCTGCGAATAATAAAATGACGGCAATCAGTTGAAACATAATGTAAAATTAATGAACTATCACCTAAAACAACCTGTACCTCATTAAGATTCCATTCGTCCATTTTCGGACAAATACTGGCACAAATGGACAGTTACAATTTTGAAAGGAGGTAGCGCACGGTTTTACAGGCTAGTTTCAAGCGTGGCATTAATCTTGGCTTTCAGGCATGGCTACTATTAGAAGCTATTGAAACTTTTTAGCGCAAGCATCCATCTTTACGCAATAAATTGTAAGTTATGTTAAGAAATTACATCATCACCGCACTGCGCAATCTTTGGCGATCTAAGTCAAGCACATTGATCAATCTTTCGGGTCTTACCCTTGGCATTACAACAAGTCTTATTTTGTTTTTGTTAGTGCGACACCAGTCCAGCTTTGATAATTTTCATACTAAACTGGATAGAATTTACCGTGTGGCAAGACAATCGGATGGCAATCAGGGCAAAAATTATTCTGCTGGTGTGCCTCCTGTTTTGCCGGAGGCTTTTAGAATGGATTTCCCCGAGGCTGAGGAGGTTGTATTTACATCATACAGAGCAGGCGGTTTAATTACGATTCCGCAGTCTGCAGGAGAGCCTAAAAAGTATGAAGAAGAACAAGGCATAGTATATACACAACCCAATTTTTTTAAAATATTTGATCGAAAAATTTTGATCGGTGACGTGGAGAAGGGATTAGACGAACCTAATGAAGTTGTACTTTCTAAAAAGGCAGCATTAAAATATTTTGGAAAAGAAGACGCAAGGGGTGAAGTTCTTGCATTCGAAGGAAAAGACTTTAAGGTCACTGCCGTAATTGAAAATTATCCTGACAATACTGATTTTCCATTCGATGTATTCCTTTCCTATATCACAATCAAGAAAGAAAAAGACGAAGCAGGCTGGAACAGTATCTGGAGTGATGAACATTGTTACTTCCTGCTTAAGCAGGAAAGTAGCTTAGCTGAAATAGAAAGACGTATTCCGGATTTTGTAAAGAAGTACCATGGCGAACAAAATACTGATCATGCTACGTATGAGATGCAACCCTTATCAGAAATCCACTTTGATGATCGATATGGAAATTACAATTACAACACCACAAGTCATCAAATGATTAACTCGCTGGGTGTCATTGGTGTTTTCCTGATCATCACAGCATGCATCAACTTCATTAATCTCGTAACGGCAGAAGCCATTAAACGCTCAAAGGAGGTGGGTATTCGAAAAACATTAGGCAGCTCACGAGGACAATTGATTGCTCAATTCTTGGGGGAATCAAGTTTAATTACCTTGGTCGCTGTACTGTTGGCTGTTGGTACTGCACAATTTGCATTGGGTTTTTTGAATTCTTTTCTAGACTCAAGCCTATCACTTAATTTTTTAACAGATAGTGGACTTTGGATTTACTTGTTATCGGTTACGCTATTTGTAGCCTTGCTTTCCGGCATTTATCCATCTTTAGTCGTTTCTGGCTTTAAGCCAATTTTTGCTATTAAGAATCAGATGAACAGTAAAAACTCTTCTGGTTATTTGCTGCGCAGGGGATTGGTGGTGTTGCAATTTTTTATCTCCCAGTTCTTTATCATCGGCACAATTGTGCTGATAAGCCAGATGAATTATTTCAGAAGCAAGGAATTAGGTTTTAAGAAGGATGCCATCATCACTATTCCTATTCCCGAGAACGAACGGCTTGGCTTCAATGACGCTGGTAGCAAGATGAGGACGTTGCGTGAAGAAGTTTCGCGATTGAAAGGAATTGAATTTACAAGTTTGAGTAATACTCCTCCTTCATCCGGTAATGTGTCATCAACAGATTTTACGGTGGAAGGAAATGATAAGCATTTTGGTACGCAGGTAAAATTGGTTGATGGAAACTATGTGGAACTCTATGGACTGGAATTGTTGGCAGGCACTAATGTCATGGACCTAGATACCGCAAGAGGATTTATCGTTAATGAGAAACTTGCTTCTATGATAGGATTTAAAGAACCACAATCTGCCGTGGGCACAACTATCAAAATGTGGGGCAAAACATTACCGATAGTAGGCGTTGTTAAAAATTTTCACACCATGTCGCTTCACGAACCTATTGAAGCAACTATTATGCTCAACCGCATTAGGAGTTACTCAACATTATCAATAAAGGTTAATCCGAATGATGTGCAGGAAACCATTAAGGATGTCCAGCAAAAGTGGGAAGCTTCCTATCCTGAGCATATTTTCTCTTATAAATTTTTAGACGATGAAATAAAAGAATTCTATGACCGCGAACAGAAGATGTCAACGTTATTGAGCATTTTCACCTCTATTGCTATTTTTATTGGCTGTCTGGGTTTATTCGGACTGGCTACCTTTATGGCCAATCAAAAAACGAAGGAGATAGGCGTTCGAAAAGTATTGGGTGCTTCGGTGGAAAGTATTGTTATGCTTTTCTCGAAGGAATATGTGAGATTGATCTTGATTGGTTTCGCGTTGGCCGCTCCGCTTGCCTGGTATGTAATGAGTAAATGGCTAAGTGATTTTGCTTATAAGATTGATATCGGGCCCGCTATTTTCCTTACCGGTTTAGGTGTTTCCTTTTTGATTGCAATGGTTACGGTTGGCTATCGCTCTTTACGAGCGGCCACTGTGAATCCTGTGGATTCACTTAAATGCGAGTGAGAGGTGGTGATAATCAAATTAGATTCACCCAACAAAAGTCACCGTAAACTAGAAAGCCATCCAACTGGAATTGTTGGATGGCTTTTGATTTTTACATCTTAACGATTTACTTCTCAGGATTTAGAACTACCTGCAGGTAGTTCTTCATATTAAAATACAAGTTGGCTGCCTCTTTTACATCTTTTGTTGTAAGCGCGTTGATTCGCTTTTCAACCGTGAGCACATCACCGGCATTTGATCCCATCTCTACACTTTGTTGAAGTTTATTTAACCAGTAGTTATTATCCTTCACGTCTTCTTGATATTGTTTTGTCCAGGTTTCTTTTACTTTAGTAAGGTCTGCTTCGGCTGGGCCATTGTCTTTTATCTTTTGGATTTCATCCATCGTGGCTTTGATGAGCTTGTCTACGTTTTCAGGTCCGCACGGTAAGGATACATTGATTGTGTAGTTGTTGTAAGGATTCTTGGCTAAACTTCCACGCATGCCGCCACCATATATCCCACTCAACTCTTCGCGAAGTGACTCAATTAGCTTAATGTTCAAGACTTCAATCAGCGCTTGCAGTTTTAGACTAGCTTCATCCGTGTAAGGAGCTTCTCCTGTAAACGCCATGGAGATAAAGCTCTTGGGCTCGGTGCCTTTCTTCACTTCTTTTTTAACAACTCCTTTTACCGGTCGGATGCCAAGGTCTTTAAAACTGGAAGCCGATGCTGGGGAAGATGGAAGGCTGCCAAGGTAGGTAGCAATCAAAGGTTTGATCTTGGCTACATCAAAACTTCCTACAAGGATGAAAGTGAAGCCAGTGGCATTGCCAAAACGCTCTTTATATATATCAAGGGCTCGGTCAAGATTGATCTTATTGAAGTCTTCCACTTTTGGTACACGTGGCCCACGCGGATGCTTATTATACATAATCATCTGTATAGAATCCTGATAGACAGCCTGAGGGTTGGACATCAGGTTTTGATACATCGCCTGTTGTTTCGTTACAAATGAATTGAACAAGGCCTCATCTTTTCTTGGTTGCGTAAAATATAGGTACGTCAATTGAAGCATAGCTTCAACATCTGCAGAACCGGACTGGCCACTCATCCCTTCGTTAAGATTTGAGATTCGAGGCGATGCATTAACGGTTTTACCGGCAAGCATTTTTCGTAAATCTGTAGGTGAAATATCTTTTACGCCCATTTGTTGAACTACAGTTGCCGCATATTGCGCATTGTACATATCCTTATCGGGATAGAGTGATTGTCCACCAAAGCGTGTGGCGGTCATTACCACCTGATCATTTTTAAAATCAGTAGGTTTTAAAATTACTTTCACGCCATTGCCCAAAGTCAATTCATGATAGCCAAGTTCTTTATTTTCTTTACTGAAAATAATCTTTCCGCCTTCCGGGGCTTTTTCCAACAAGCTTGCTGCAATTACTTTTTCTTCATAAGCTGTCACCGGTATTTTCTCCGCGTTGTTAGCTATTAAAAGTAAGTCGGCATTTGTTGGAATTGCAAAGTCTGCTTTTTCAGGACCCTGAAGGATGACGAGTTTATTTTCATTTGAAGGAATAAGTTTGGCGGTCAACTGATTAACTTCTTCTAAGGAAATTCCATCTAAGAATTGCTTGTAATAGTTGAATTCGTTTTCAATTCCAGGTAGAGGTTCTTGCTCAAGGAAATTGCGAATATATTCATCTGCATAATTTTTAGATTCGGATTTGTCGCGCTCATTGTAGGAGCGTTCAATATTACGGAGCATTGATTTTTTTGTACGCTCGAGTTCATTGGCCGTAAATCCAAACCTACGAGCGCGTTCGTTTTCTTGAATAACCGCAGAAATTGCTGGTTCTGCTCCGGCTTTACTTACTACTGCAAAAGAACTATACACCTCATAGCCATGCACAAAGCCTCCTAAATTACTGCCACCAAATATGTAGGGAGGATTTGGCTTTTGGGTAAGCTCTTGCATGCGCTGACTCAGCATGGCACTGAATAAACCTTTAACTATTTGATTGCGATAATCGCCAACAAGGACTTCCGGCTTTGCAATCTTATTCGAATATAGAATTTGAAGAATGTGGTTCGTTGCTTCTTTATCTGTGACTACCAATCCTTCTGATGTTTTGCGCGATTCAATGGTGGAATAGATGCGGGGCCTTGGCTTTGCCGGGTTCTTCAGTTTTTCAAAATGAGTCTTGATCATTTTTTCGGCTTCCGCAGGATCCAGGTCACCGACAACCACTACGGCCATTAAATCAGGACGGTACCAATCCTTGTAGAACCGTTTAATTACATCATACTTGAAATTTTTAAGAATATCTTCTTTGCCAATGGGCAATCGTTCCGCATATTTTGATCCCTCAAATAACTTTGGGTAAATCACTTTGTTCATTCGGTCGTTGGCGCCTTTTCCCAACCGCGACTCCTCCAACACAACACCACGCTCTTTATCAATCTCTGCATTATCAAAAGCAACGGTGCTTGCCCAATCTTCCAGCACTAAAAATCCTTTATCTAAATTTTCTTTTTTATCTAGAGGAATAGGAAGAATGTAAACGGTTTCGTCAAAACTTGTGTAAGCATTGAGGTCGGCACCAAACTCTACACCAATGGATTGTAGAAAAGATACTAAGTCATTCTTTTTGAAATTCTTTGAACCATTGAATGCCATGTGCTCAGTAAAATGGGCTAGGCCTTGTTGATCGTCATCTTCTAAAATGGAGCCGGCTTTTACCACTAACCGTAATTCCACCTTTTTTTCAGGGCGGCTATTTTTACGGATGTAGTAGGTGAGACCATTCGATAGTTTACCGATTTTTATTTCCGGGGCTATCGGTAGTGGGTCAGTTAGTTTCACCTGGGCAGCAGCACCCAAGCTGGCTAGTAAAAACAAAAGAATAAAGCCTTGAAGGGAGGCTTTTCCAATGGATTTTTTCATACTGTGTATTTAAGTTAAGGTTGGGGATTTATTATTAGGCAAATAAACGAATACTTGGGAGGTGCGCAATACCGAATAAGTGGTATAAACGGATCAAAATTCGAAATTCAAAATCACTCGAACATTTGACATTTGCTTATTGTAACAAGGATCTAATATCCCCAAAGTTTTTTGATAATCGCCAACATCTCGGGCTGAACAGCGCAGCCAGCGCAAAGCTCTCCACCAAAGATGTGATTGTCACCACCCTTAAAGTCAGTCACTTTTCCACCAGCTTG
>JANOLM010000456.1:0-15961 GCA_031419815.1 Bacteroidia bacterium | reverse complement strand
TTGAACTTACCCTACCCGTGCTGTAGATTTTGGGTACTCTGTCGCTTGGATTATGGCGGTATTAGTAGTTGATTCATATGGAATAAGATCAAGTGTTTAGTGGCATCTCTAAAAAATCCTTTATACCTTCTCTCCCGATAGCTATCGGGAGAGAAGGTATAAAATGGGATTTTAAAAAGGGGAACATGAACATAAAGATTTATGCCTTTTATCACCCCATCCCTGCCTTTCCGGCAGGCAGGCCCAACCCTTCCCCTAAAGGAGAAGGGAGCGACTCCCCCTCTTCCGAAACGGAGAGGGGCAGGGAGTGAGGTAATGCTTGAGTTCATTGGTAGAAGGATTGAGCCGGACAGGCAGGGATGAGGTGGTCAAAGGCAAGGTTTTTAAAGATGCCGTTATGTTATTTAATTAATGAACGAAGTAGTATGCAAAAAATTAATGTCTGCATAGTAGATGACCACAATCTTTTTCGGAAGGCCATTGTGCGGTTGATTAAAACATTTAACTGCATAGGTGAGGTTACCGATGCCGGCAATGGAAAAGAATGTCTTGAACTTTTTAAAAAAAATACGCCCGATGTTGTGCTGCTGGATTTGGAAATGCCTGTGATGAACGGGGTGGACACGGCAGAAATATTGGTGACAAAATACCCAGAACTTAAGATCATCATCCTGACCATGCACGACAGCGAAAACTATATACTGCACCTGATGGAGATGGGCGTGCATTCAATCTTATTAAAAAATACTGACCCCACGGAGTTGGAGAAAGCAATCTTATCGGTAGTGGAAAAAGATTTTTATCATAACGAACTTATCTCTTCGGTGCTACGCAAAAGTGTGATCGGCCACGCCAAAGCTGAGCGCCCCGTTTTTGCACATAACAAACTGGCCCTGCTATCCGAACGCGAAAAAATTGTGCTGACCTTGCTGTGCAGGAATGAATCTACCAACAAAGAAATTGCCGAAAAAATGAATTTGTCTTTGCGCACCATCGAAGGCATCCGGGCCGACATCTTTGAAAAACTAGAACTCAAAAGCGCGGTAGGCCTTGTGAAGTTTGCCTACCATGCGGGCCTGATGGGCGACTTTTGAAAAAATAGAACTGCGGGTTTTACGTAATGTTCACGTAAAACCCGTAATGGATCATCCAAAGCAATTCCCTCAAACCAATTAATTGACCAAAAAAACCAAGATCAAATCAAATTACCTTGTTTTGGTCTAATCAGCCCTCCTTTTATTAGTTTTTCGCTAGCCAACTTTCACTTCGGTGAAAATGAAAAGGCAATGGAAAAAATTTTGAGGCTTCAATTAGTTCAGTATACCCATAAAGAAAGACCATCCTTATCCCAACACCCTGGCATATTTCGCAATCCAACCTGCAACGGCAAATGGAAGGGAATGAGGGTCTTTGGCTGCAGCCAACGCGACTTGCCAAAAGCATTGAGGGCGTTATCTCATTTTCGCTGGACTTTACCCTCTCTGCTGGTCTTGAACTAATAAATGAATATGAAAACATTTCTAATCTTTTCACTTTTTGCTTTGGCACTATTCGGCTGTGGCCATCAGGAGAGAGAAAAGGCATTCAAAAATTTGGAGCACCGGAAGGAAAAGCTAAGCACGCACAAGCAAACTGTCAGATCCCTTAACGAAGACCTTGCGAAACTACAACAGCAATGGGAGGCAGCGGAAGACAACATTATTATTAACCTGGTAAAAGAGTTCAGGATATACAGAACTAAAAACGAAAGAGAGCAACTCATAAAGAATGCAGTAGCCAATAAGATAGATGTTGAAGAGCGTATCGAAAAAACCATTTTGAAAATAAACACACAGAACGATTCGGTGATGCATGCCGAAAAGAAAATAATAGAAGTGAAAGCAACCATTAACGACTAACCATTAACGACTAAAGACCATGAGCGCCTTACTTGACACCAAAAGCAATACAAACATAAATTTCCAATTGGGATTGCTTCATTTTGTGCATTTGCTGGTAATAGTGGATGGCTCAATAGATCAGCGTGAAAAGATAGCCATACGCAAGATTAAGCTAGAAGAAAAAATCAACGATTGGGTCTTTGATGATTTTGAAGAAAGTTTGCCCAGGAAAACAGAGCGCCAAATTTATGAAGAAGGAGTGGAGATGCTAAATCGCTGTACAGAAGAAGAAAAGCTGTGTGCCTTCGTGCACCTCCACCGGTTGGCTGAAGCAGACGAAAATATTCATGAAAAAGAAGTGAAGTTTCTTTTGTATTCTCTAAAAGCAACGAACGTAGCATATGAAGATGTTGAGCTTAGTGCCAGGATGTCCAAAGCTGTAACATTGCGTTGGTTGTAGAAAAAATAAATTAGGGTATTGATTTCAAAAGAGAAAAGCAAGATTTGTATGAAAGAAGTAAAGCAGAATAATGAGTTAGACTGAAAAGTATTAACTTACCACAGATGTGCTGCAGAGTGTGTTACATAAAGAATTAAAGTTCTTCACGTCAACAAATTACATGCTCACTACCAACATCCCCCGCAAAGACCAGCAAGTCATTTCATATTTGGCACTACGAAAGCTCATTGGCTTGACAGGTGTATTGCTGCCACTGCTTTTGCCAGTGGGTTGTCTGATCTATGGCGAAAGCATATCCATACAAGATTCTATCAGCGATTATTACTACACAGAGACAAGAAACATTTTAGTGGGGGTTCTTTTTGTATTGGGTTTTTTCCTTTTGGCATACAGAGGCTACGAACCTATTGATAGCCGGTTTGCCAATTTTGGTTTTGTATTCGCGCTGGGTGTTGCTCTCTTTCCCTGCCAGAGTGAGATCATTGCTGTGCGCGTTGTTCACTTTGTATCGGCAGGTTTATTGTTTTCAGTATTCATCTGGTTTTCATTGATGCTGTTTACCAAAACAGTTACGGAAACCAATCCTACCAAAGCAGAAAAAGAACGAAACACATTATACGTTATCTGTGGCTGGGTAATGATTGCCTGTCTGGCTTGCATTGGGCTAAGTTTTCTGTTGTTAAACGAAAAGCAACGAAACGATTACAATACTACTTTTTGGTTTGAGTCAATTGCGCTATGGGCATTCGGTTATTCATGGTTGACAAAAGGTAAATTTATGTGGAGAGACGAACCCGCCACATGACCCATACATCAAGTCAAATATTTTTTAGCATCACCTTCACAGTTGTTTTGACGGTGATCCTGGCTTCTAGCATGATAAATAATAACACGCTTAAACTCTTCACCTCATACAATCTCATTTCATAGTTTCTCCACCAGTCCTTCACTGGATTGCGGGTACTGGTTAATCGCTACTTTCGCTTCGCTCTTCAAATTTTGTGCAGGCCCGCAATGACCTTGAAAAAGAGAAAGCAGTACAAAATAAAATTAGAGTGTCATTCCGGGCACGTGCAAAACTTACTACAAAGAGTTGAATAGAGTTTGACCCGGAATCCCGCGGAAGACATGTGATTCTTTTTATAGTTTCTGTCCCGTCTTTTTCTGGATTGCAGGTACTGGTCAAATGTTCTCTTCGCGTTGCTCTTTAAATTTCGTGCAGTCCCGCAATGACTGCCATAAAGAAGGAGGAGTACAAATAAAATTGAAATGTCATTCATGAGAAGTTTTTTAACTTCACATTATGATCTACTACGTGTACATCATGACCAATCCACGGCACACCGTTCTCTATACGGGTGTGACAAATGACATAGAGCGCAGATCATTCGAACACAAAGTCCAGGAAAATAAAAAAAGTTTTACAGCACGGTATAACTGTTGTCAGCTGGTCTACTATGAGGAGTTTGGTGACATTACCGAGGCTATCCATCGGGAGAAGCAACTCAAGAAATACAGGAGAGCGTGGAAAGAGGACTTGATTACAAAAATGAATTCTGAATGGAAAGACTTGAGTGAAGGATGGTTTGATCCAAGAGAATTGGAATTTGCTAAATCTTTAAAGTCATAGAAAGCACGCATCTTATTTTTGAAATGTCATTCCGGGCACGTGAGATTTTTACGACAAAATATGAACGTTGTTTGACCCGGAATCTAGGGAAGGCAGAGCAAAACACATTTCATGGTTCTGCCTTAGTCATCATAGAGATTGCGGGTACTGGTTAATGATTTCCCTTCGCTGCGCTCTAAAAGTTTCAGGCAGTCCCGCAATGACGTTTCATAAAGAAGATTTACTTTCGCTGCGCTCTATAAACATAAGGCAGCCCCGCAATGACACCTGTAGAAGTGCGTACAAAATAAAAATTGAAATGTCATGCCGGGCACGTACAAAACTTACTACAAAGAGTTGAATAGAGTTTGACCCGGAATCTAGTGAAGGCAGAGCAAACACATTTCATAGTTCTGCCTTAGTCATCATAGGATTGCGGGTACTGATCAATGATTTCCTTTCGCTGCGCTCTACAAATTTCAGGCAGTCCCGCAATGACGTTTAAAGATAAAAATAATTAAATTATTTTTACATAGTTCAACCTAAATCGAAGTACAAATGGAAAAGAATTCAAAACGCTGAAAGTTTTTAAAAACATTGCTGGCCGTGCCTTTCATCACTCCAACTATAGCGCTTGGTTCTTCAGGAACTTACCAAAATAATCAACGTCCCGCTACTCGTTCCCATGCATTAAAAGTTAGTCTTAATGCCTATTCATTCAATGCTCTGTTAACAAATGGAAGTATGACCATCGATGGCCTTCTTGAGTTTTGTGCGGAGAAGAATCTTTTAGCGGTGGACATCACAGCCTATTATTTTCCGGGCTACCCTAAAGTACCCGCTGATGAATATCTCTATCACATCAAACGAAAAGCATTTAGCCTGGGACTTGAAATTAGCGGAACGGGGGTGCGAAATGATTTTACGGATCCTGACCCACTAAAAAGACGCGAAAGCATTGAACTGGTGAAGAGTTGGATTGTTGCTGCTGAAAAAATTGGTGCTCCCGTGATCAGAATATTTTCAGGAAACCAAAATCCTCCGGGACACTCAAGAAATGAAATATTGACCTGGATGGTCAAGGACATTCAGGAATGTATTGCCTTTGGAAAAGCCCATGGTGTTGTTGTGGCCATTCAAAATCACAATGATTTTATTAAGACTGCTGCTGACACTATTCAAATTATGAAAGCGATCAGTTCGGAATGGTTTGGACTTATTCTTGACACAGGAAGTTACCGCGTAGGCGATGTGTATGAAGAAATAGAAAAAACTGCGGGCTATGCTGTCAACTGGCAAATAAAGGAGACTGTTTTTATCGATGGAAAAGAAGTAGAAGTGAATATGGATAAGTTAATCAGCATCATTATAGCATCCGGATACAGAGGTTACATTCCACTTGAAACATTGGGTGAGGGTGACCCGAAAATCAAAGTACCTAAGATGTTGGATATGATAAATAAATCACTGGCCAGGCTTAGTTGAAACAACTCACGCTGCTAGCACACACAGTTTGAGCATTTTTTTTACGTGATAAAAAACTTCAGTATATTTATGGAAGTCTCACTAGAGCCCAACCCTTATGAAAACACTTTTAAGTATCCTGCTGGTTGTTGTACTTCACACGACCTTATCAGCGCAGAAAAAAGAAACAAATGCAGATGGCTGGATCACGTTATTTGATGGTCAAACACTGGCCGGCTGGAAAGCCAGCGAACACCCCGGCACCTTTACCGTGTTGGATGGAATGATCGTTGCTTATGGAGATCGCGCCCATTTATTTTATACGGGTCCAATTATGGATCATACTTTTAAGAATTTTGAGTTTAAAGCCCAGGTCATGACAACACCTGGTTCCAATTCCGGTATTTTCATTCATTCCGTTTATCAGGAAGAAGGATGGCCGTCAAAGGGATATGAGATACAAGTGAATAACACACACACTGATTGGCGAAAGACCGGAAGCATCTATGCGATACAGGATGTGAAAGAAGCCCCAGCCAAAGACGATGAATGGTTTACCGAACACATTATTGTGCAGGGCAAAAAGATTACAGTGAAGATAAATGACAAAATTATTAATGAATATACTGAGCCCGCTGAAGGAGGAAAGCTTTCAAGTGGCACCTTTGCGCTGCAAGGGCACGATCCTAAGAGTAAAGTCTTTTATAAAGATGTAATGGTAAAGCCGCTACCGGATTAATTTCTTTCTTTTTTTCAATTTATTTGAATCCGCTAACCAAAGCAGGCTCTCGATAATCAGTTTATTCTGAGTTTCGTTTTCAAAAGCAAAGGACAATTCTTTATTGGTTTTATTTTCGTAGTCAATATCATTGTGGCCCATGTTAAGATGCAGCATATTGTACTTCGTGTTAGTCCATACTACTGGATAATACCCTTCATGCCATATCTGTGGCTTAGGTCCGGTGCCTAGTGGAAAACTGGTTGAATCAAGTAAATCATGTTGCGACAACTTGAAATGCACCCCAAATATGTAAATAAAGAAATAAAAAGAAATATTAAACTAAATTGTGAAGGCAGAAACCTTTTGACATGACAGCAATAATTCCAACACAACGACTCTATTCCCTGGATGCGCTTCGTGGCTTTGATATGTTTTGGATTTTGGGAGCAGAAGAAATTGTTCACCATCTCGCCAAGGCCACGGGTTCACATTTTTGGGAAGGCTTTGTCACACAGCTCACACATCCGGATTGGAACGGATTTCATTTTTATGATTTGATTTTTCCCTTGTTCCTCTTTATGGCAGGCGTTGCAACACCCTATTCGGTGGGTCGCGAATTGGAAAAAGGAAAAGACAAACAACAACTTTTGTTACGTGTTATCAGAAGAGGTCTCGTACTCGTTCTGCTGGGCATTATCTATAACAATGGTCTTGAAATCCGTCCACTTTCTGAAATACGTTTTCCAAGTGTACTTGGCCGGATTGGCCTGGCGTACATGTTCGCTAACATCATCTACCTATATACAAAACAACGCGGTCAAATTATTTGGCTTTGTTCTCTGCTGATTGGTTATTGGATGCTGCTGATGTTGAATTCTGCTCCCGGATATCCGATGGGCGATTTAACAATGGAAGGGAATTTTGCCTCTTATCTTGATCATCTGATCCTTCCTGGCAAACTATACTTAGGCATTCACGACCCCGAAGGTTTGATCTCAACTATACCAGCTATTGGCACTGCCCTATTAGGAATTTATGCTGGTAATTTACTAAAGAACAGCACCCAAACCATGAAGCGCAAAGCATTACAGTTGCTTCTGGCCGGAGTTATACTTCTTGCGCTGGCCCAGGTTTGGAACCTTGTTTTTCCGATCAATAAAAATTTATGGTCGAGTTCGTTTGTGCTTCATGTAGGAGGGTTAAGTTTTATGTTGCTTGCGATTTTCTATTACATCATTGATGTGCAAGGTTACAAGCGCTGGGCTTTTTTCTTTAGCATCATAGGCATGAATTCTATTTTAATTTATATGTCAGACAGTTTTATAAATTGGAAATACACCACCACAGCTATCTTTCAATGGCTGGGTCAATTGGTTGGCGATCCCTTCAATCTTGTCGTGATGGCGATCTGTTATGTAATGGTCAAGTGGACTTTTCTCTACTTTCTGTATAAGAAGAATGTGTTTTTGCGAGTGTAACTAAGCTACCTCCACGAGAACCCCTCACACTTGATGCCATGCTGGTCTAGCAAATTTTGTATTTCACTGTAACAGGTGTTGGTGTTATAGTTCGATTGAAAAATAGCGAGTAATTCTTTTTTGGAGCCATGAGGTAGATTGAAAAGATCATACAGTTTTTTCACCTCATCCCTGGGAACAGTGGTCGTGTATTCATAATCACTGTCGCCCCAATATTCTTCTACTGTTTTCCCAATGTCATAACCATCAATGATTAGATTTTCTGAATCATCAAAGTAAGCTTCAACTGTTACGTTGATGTTTTCAGTACGTACGGAAAACAATAAAACTCTGCCCATAGATAACTTGTTCAACTGCATGATGAATGTAAGCTTTTTCCATTGCCCTTGCTCAAGAGAGCAAAAAAAAGTCGCCTGCTATTTCCTAGCAGACGACCGATAAAACGTATCACCTCTTTACTCTCCGCTTATTTTAATCTTCCGGTTATGTCCATTAGATAATTTATTGAACGGAAGCTGCACCACCAATTCCTTATCTTCGTACGTGGCCTTAATTTTATTGGCTTCGATAAAATAGGGTATGGCTTGATTGTACACCACCTGTGGCATGTGCATCAGCTTACCAGCCGAATAAATAGGAATCAGATAAAAAACTGAAAGTTGATTATTTATAATTTCTACTTGTAACGCCTCTCTCTCAACACCGGGAACACGAACACGCATCTCACGACCATCAGACTGTTCGCGTATTGAAAGAAACGGTTCGCTCACTCCACCATGAAGAGTGTTCAACAAATCTACCGAGGTTATTAAGTCTTTAAATTTTGCCATTGTATTTCCTCCTTTCTTGTTGACCAGACAAATCAATACCCATACCAATATAATTATCAGTCAAAAAGGCGCAGTAAAAGTTTGTGGCGTCTCTAAAAACTCCTTTTGACCTTCTCCTTTTGGAGAAGGATTGGAGGATGAGGTGATCAAAGGCAAGGTTTTTAGAGATACCCTTATATTATTTTTGAAGTCGGGAACTATTTCTATTTCCGGAAATATTGTCTGCTTAAAAGAGCGCAGAATAGTTTGCCTTTAAAATTCCCTGGAATGACATTTCATAGAGTTTAGTATCTTACTTTTTTATTTGAATGTATACCTACTTACATAACGAAATCGTTCCCGCTGAAAAGGCATTTCTTCATGTGCGGGATCTTTCTATTCAACGGGGCTATGGTGTGTTTGATTTTTTCAAAATAAAAGATGGCCATCCATTTTTTCTTAACGACTACCTTCAACGATTTTATAACTCGGCAAAGATCATGCACCTGACTGTACCGCACAGTCACGAAGAACTGGAATCCATTATTTATCAACTCATTCAAAAAAATAATATAGAAGAATCAGGTATAAAAATAATTTTAACGGGAGGATATTCAGAAGATGGCTATCAACCTGCTGAGCCAAACCTGATCCTAACGCAACATCCGCTTACATTACCAGCCAAAGAGCAAATTGAAAAGGGTGTTAAAATAATAGCACACGATTATGTGCGCGACCTGCCAGCCGCTAAGACTATTAACTATTCCATGGGTATATGGCTAATTAACCAAGTAAAAATACAGCAGGCGTATGATGTATTGTATTATCAAAACAACATTGTATCAGAGTTTCCCCGCTGTAATTTTTTCATTGTTAAAAAGGATAACACGGTTGTGACACCGGTTGACAGGGTGCTTCATGGCATCACCCGAAAAAACATTTTGAAGCTGGCGGCTCATCACTATAAAGCAGAAGAAGGAATTATCACGTTGGACGATATTCGGGAGGCCAAAGAGGCTTTTCTTACCAGTACCACAAAACGAATTGTTCCAATTGTTCAGATTAACAACACTCTGATTAACGATGGAAAGCCAGGAGCAGTAAGTCTTTCCTTGCTGGAGGATCTGATAACGTTAGAGCAAGACGACCTACGGTTGAGAAAATAGGGGGTTGATTTAAGCAAAAAGCCTATTTTTGCACCCGCATGAAAAAAATAATCGAGTACAGAAAACTCTTAGGGGTTGAGAAAACAGCCGAATTGAAGGAATTAAAGGCTATTTACCGGAATTTTATGAAGGATTGGCATCCGGATAAATTTCAGGAAGATCATGAAGCCAAGCTGCAAGCCGAAGAAAAAAGCAAGGAATTTATTGAAGCGTATCATTTCTTAGTAAGCATAGCGCCCGAAACCCATGCGCAACAATTGGAGCAATACACTGAAGTAATTACATCGTCTAAGATGGTTGACTTCCAGTATAAAGCCCAGATCTTGCAAGTAAACTTTGCGGATGGCAGTAGCTATGAATATTTCAGTCTTCCTAAAAACATCTATGGTAAGCTTGTAAATTCTGACACGCCTGACCGATTTGCCCGGAGACACATTTATCATTCCTACGTTTACAGAAAGGTGAGTAAAGCAGTAGCTGCTTAGTCAACATTGATGATTACCAATCTCCCTGATCGCCTTTTTTAAATTGAAGTTTATCAGTGAACGCCTGATCCAATAGTCCGAACATGTTGGGTCGACACCAATCCGGAGACAGGATTGTGGCGCTATTACGGGTGGCATAGTTGGTAAGATTTTCCTTCTCCGTAATTTTCTTATACCCCATATCACCCGTCATTTGAATGGATTTCATGGTAATGCGATACTTACCATCTTTTACTCCAATGGATACTTTACCACTATATTTCCCGCTCTGCATGATAGGTGGGGTGGCCACCTGGCTAATTTGGAATTTCCGATAGTCCACCGTGATATCCTTTACGTCAAATTGAACGCCCTCCGCACTCGATTCAAGGTTAGACACATACGGTAAGGTTTTGTAATATTTTTCCAGGGCGGCAGCCGTGATAGAATCTTGTGAAAAAACCTTCTGATACAGAATTTCTTGCTCAACGATTTTAAAACTCCCAAACGCAACATTTTGCGCGTAGGCGGAGATGGAAATTTGTGCGGCCAGAAACATCATAAACTTTTTCATGGGATTCTTGTTTACATCAAAGGTAATGAAGCTTAGTTAAACCTTCCCCCAGGGGAAACAAACCAAAACTGACGGGTATCAGAACCAGGTTCCAAATCTAAGATTGTCAGCTAAACCTATACACACTCAAGGTTAATAGTACATTTACGGTAATCCTGCAAACTAAAATCGGCTGGAAGTACTAAAAGAGATAAGGAAATGTTAGACCTTTACAAAAATCTTTCAATACATCTATTATGAACATCGTAAGAAGCTGGAGAGAACAAAAAATTATGCTCAAACGGAGATTCCCAATCCTGAGTGACAATGATTTTTTAGTGGGCGATGGAAGCATGGAAAGCATTTTAAAGATGTTAGAGGTGAAATTGAGCAAGACAAAGGCGGAACTACAATCCTTGCTGGCGGATCTTCAACGCTATTGATAATCTATCATTTCTATTGTAAAACAAGCATTTGGGGATTGTGATCACTCTCAAGGGTGACCTTATTTCAATCCGGAAGCCTTAATTTTATAGAAAGATCCGACCATGAACATTCCACAGGCCGAGGACATCATTAACGAACTGATCTTCATTACCTCCCGGAGCAGCGGGCCGGGCGGACAGAATGTGAACAAAGTGAACAGCAAAGTCACCTTGAAGTTTGATGTTATACGGTCAGCAGCATTGAGCGATGAACAGAAAGAACTTATCAGCAAAAAGCTAATCAATCGGCTTACCAAAGAAGGTGTACTCCTTCTCTCTGCCCAGGAAAATCGGTCTCAATTGCAAAACAGAGAAGAAGTCCTACATAAACTGGACCGGCTTTTCACCAAGATATTTACTCCAAAGAAAATACGGAAAGCGACAAAGCCAAGCAAGGCCGCCAAACATGCACGTATAAAGAAGAAGAAGGAGCATTCTGAAAAGAAGCAATGGCGGCAAAAACTTTGATTGACAAATAACTTCTCCCTATACCTTGAAATCTAAATTTTGGGCTTCATTGCCTACACCTTGTTTTTTTCCTGTTTTCAGCGTTGCAACGTTTGAAAATTAAAACTACAAATTTACACTGAACCCCGCCATTGATTATGCACATCGTTGTATGTTGTTGCGCCTTCACCGAATAGTAGCATTGGTGCGGTTTAGTTGGGATTATTTCAAAGGTGGTTGAATCAATTCCTTAGTAAATGAAATCCCGTTGTCCTGATATGGATTCCATTTGGATTTTAATAGTTCAATTCTATAATTTTTATCAGCTGAATTTGCTACCCCTGTTTGACTGAAGTCACTATATCCATTGTAAATGTCACAATGAAAATAGTTTTTAGGGTTTTTATTTAAGATAGGGGTAAACCTAAATTTATAACCTTCAAGTTTCTCAACATACGAAACAACTGTACATGCTAGTCCGTAATAATTTCGCTTGTAATTAGGGTCTTCATGGTGTTTTCCTAAAGCCCTGTAGCTTTCAATAGATTCAAATTCAAACCTTGAACATGATAATTCATTTTTTCCGGTTTCAGGATTGTTAACGAAATTGAAAAAATTACTTTTAAGTGAATTGTTTTTCGGATTAATGTTTTGTGTGCTATAGATAATCCTAACTATTCGCTCTTGGCTCAAGAAAAAGTCTGGGAATATCTTTCCCAAATAACTTATCCAAATGGGACTCAATGTCTTTGAGATTAGGAATAGTATCTTTTCCATCAACTAGTATTGGCTGGTTATCATCTTGTTTAATAAAATAAGAAAAATTATTTCCGCCTAATTCCAAAGATAGTTTCTCACCAACTTTATTTTCCCACTCTATTGTTAGAGTACCATGCGGATTAGGGTAAATGTCAGATACCCTTTCTATCCAAGAAGGGTTTAAGGTCGAAAGAAATGTTTTGGCCGATTGTCCGATTTCTTCAAGAACAGAAATGCTACCGTAGCCGTCCCAATTTTCATTTAGTGAAATGAGGTTATCTATTTGGTCTTTCAGCGACTCGTATTTGCTATAATATTTAGTCGGATGCGGAATTTGAAGTGGTTGATCATTTGAACGGTAATCACTTTTATAGACTATATATTCTGAACGGCTCATATTGTATTATTTTATTTTTGGAAAATTCTCTTCAAATTCTTGAATCTTAGAATCAAGCCAAGCAACAATAACTTTTGCGGTATTTATGTCCATTAATGTTCCAAATTGAACTTCTCGTACTAGGTCACCATCCTTGTTATCTTTCGGTATCCCAATTGCCACTCCCTTTTCATCTATCTCAACTGTCTGGCTATCTGGAATAACTACTCTGTCAGTAAAAAAATTTGCGTTAATCATACCATTGCTTGTCAATCCTCCATAGACTCCTGTGGCTAACGCTGCTTTGTAGTCATATGCTTTTAAATACCTGATTTTAACGCTTCTATTTGTCATATTGTTAAGTATAAACGGACAACACTCAATTAAGGATTAGAAATATAATACAACTTGAACTGTTCAACAAGGATAATGCTTTAGAGTCCGAAAAATAACCATAAAAATCATTGAAAAAAGGTCAAAATTGAAGATTTTGTGTTGTCGTGTTAGGAAGATCGGCCCGCCAAACATGCACCTATAAAGAAGAAGAAGGAACACTCTGAAAAGAAGCAATGGCGGCAAAAACTTTGATTATTGCGCAACAATTAAAATCCCTCCAAATAGTTATCTTGAAGATCCATCATGGTGCTTCAGAAAATTCTTATTCAACTCAAACGAAAAGGTCGCTTCTTATATCTAAGGATATTTCATTGGGCACAAAGCTATCCGTGGACGAGGCGTTATCTTGCAGTAGCACGGGTTCAGTATGAACGCCTCGCCCATTATTTCAATACCCATCCTCGCGCGCGGATGGTTACCAAAATTGCAGCACCCCCCTTTGCCTTTCTTCTGCTTCTCTCATTTATTGTTTGGATAGATACCCCTGGCAATCGCGAGCTTCGCAATATTCACAACCAAGTAGCCTCGGAAATATATAGTGCAGACAGCGTGCTGTTAGGGCGTTATTTTCTGCAAGATAGAACCGAAGTACAATATGAGGGCATTGCGCAGGCCGTAAGAGAAGCCCTCATTGCCACTGAAGATGTGCGTTTCTATCAACATAGTGGTGTGGATTTCAGAAGTCTGGGAAGGGTACTCATAAAATCAATACTTCAGCAGGACGAATCCTCCGGTGGTGGTAGCACCATCACTCAACAGCTTGCAAAAAACCTTTATCCCCGCAGACAGTATTGGATCCTACCGATGCTGTTAAATAAGCTGAGAGAAGTGAGGATTGCTGGAAGACTGGAAAATATATATACCAAAGAACAGTTGCTTACCCTCTACCTTAACACAGTACCTTTTGCTGATAATGTTTTCGGAATAGAAGCGGCTGCGGAACGTTTTTACTCCAAATCTGCGGCCTCTCTTACTATTGATCAGGCCGCCTTGTTAGTTGGGATGTTGAAAGCTACTCACAGTTACAACCCAAGGCTATTCCCAGACAAGGCACTAAAAAGACGCAACATTGTGTTATCGCGGATGGTGAGATACAAAAAACTTTTACCTGCGACAGCCGATTCCCTCAAAGCATTGCCGGTCGAACTTAATTATAATAAGATATCACATCATCAAGGGTTGGCTCCTTATTTCAGAGAGCATTTGAAAGCAGAACTTCTGGCCTGGTGCAACAATAACGAAAAGGAAGATGGCACTCCTTATAACCTTTATACGGATGGGCTCAAGATTTTTACCACGATCGATTCGAAGCTTCAGGCGTATGCAGAAAAGGCAGTGGCACAGCAGATGACTGAAATTCAAAAAGTGTTTTTTGATCATTGGGGAAAACAAAAACCCTGGAAGGGAAAAGAGGAAGTTTTGGAACAGGCCATTCAGCGCTCTTCACGATATCGCGACTTGGTGGAGCAAGGTTTATCAGAAGAAGAAATATTGGAAGCCCTGCAAAAACCAATACCGATGTCGCTATTCACATGGCAGGGTGTTCAGGAGGTAATTGTAAGTCCCATTGATTCTATTATACATCACCTGCAGTATCTCAATGCGGGTTTTCTGGCGGTCGATCCGACAAGTGGCCAAGTAAAGGCGTGGGTGGGTGGCATTGATCACGATTTTTTTCAGTTTGATCATGTGAGGACAACTACCAAGAGACAAGTAGGCTCTATTTTCAAACCGATCGTATATGCGATGGCTATTGAGCAAGGAGCTACACCTTGTGATTTACTTTCTGCTGAAAGGAAAACTTATCTCGACAGTGAGGGTAAGAAGTGGACACCGCGCAATTCGCAGAATGATTATGAAGTGCGATATTCAATGAAAGGTGCGTTGGCCTATTCGGTAAATACGATTGCAGCAAAACTTATTGAAAAGGCTGGCGTATCCAACACCGTGGCACTGGCTCGAAATATGGGTATCACCAGTGATATGCCAGAAGTTCCTTCTATCTCGTTGGGAACATCAAATATATCGTTGATGGAAATGATAGCCGTCTATTCATGCTTTGCCAACGAAGGCGTAACAAGCAGTCCATATTTCATTGACACTATCAAAGACCTGAATGGAATTGTCTTCAACAACTTCAAGCCCACACCCACCGGTACACCCGTAATGCAAAAGGAGACCGCCCAACTTATTACTAGCATGCTTCGCACTGTGGTGCATGAGGGGACAGCATCGCGACTGCGTTGGCGGTATGGTGTCTATACTGATGTAGCCGGCAAAACAGGAACTACACAGTCCAATGCCGATGGATGGTTTATGGCGGTGACACCAAAGCTTGTGATCGGCACGTGGGTTGGAGCCGATGACCCGCGCATACGATTTCGCAATACCGAACTGGGCCAGGGGTCAAATACTGCGTTACCAATTACGGCCTACTTTCTGCAGCAAGTAAATAAGGATGTGGCTTACAAAACTATATCAGAAGCAAAATTCACTTCACTACCGGACGTCTTACAGAAAAAACTTAACTGTGATCTTTATGAGCTAACAGATAGCTTGACGGCACGGATTGAACAAATGATTTTTCAGCGCGACTCCACGATACAAGCCGATACACTTGCGACTCCACCTCCCGAAAGTTTTTTGCAGATGCTGTACCAAAGAAAGATGAAAATAAAGAAGGCATTTCAGCAACTTGACTCTCTAAGGTTGCTTAAAGTAGAGATATTGGAAGGTGAAAATGAGTGATGGAATACTAGTGTAGGGAAAATTTAATTACGCAACATATTAAATGTAACAGAGATCATGAACCTTCATGCCATTTCTGTTCGACTCCGTAGGAGTCGAATGTTTATAGCCCTATTTCTACTATAAACATACGACCCCATCGGGGT
>JANOLM010000455.1:0-8788 GCA_031419815.1 Bacteroidia bacterium | reverse complement strand
AAGGCAACTGTATTTGCAATTTCTTGCGGGGTTGTTAAACGATGTTCCAATGGTACTTTGGAAGTTACTGATTTTAATTTCTCCTCGGGTTTTTCAAAAGAGTTTATCCACGAATCATATAAGGGTGTATGAACTTCTGCTGGAATGACTGCATTCACTCTTATAGAATAGGGAAGGAGTTCAAGGGCCCACTCCCGCGTAAGCGAAAGTATAGCACCTTTGGCAGCTACATAACCTGACGTATTTCCCTGACCTGTTACGGATGTCTTCGAGCCAATGTTTACAATGCTTCCTTTATTCTGTTTTAGATGTGGAAGCGCATAATGAGCCATGAAATAAAAATGTCCGGCATTGTTATTTAGCGACTGAATAAACTTTTCAGGGGTTCCCTTCTCAAGACCAATGCCATCATTGAAGCCTGCATTATTTACTAATCCATCGATCTTACCATATTTGGATTTAATTTCTTCAACTGCTTTTTGGCAGGCCACTGAAGAAGTGAGGTCGGTTTTGATAAAATGTCCTTTGTTATGAATTCCAGAAAGTATCCTTTTTGAAGATTGCTCGTCTTTATCAAGAATCACGGGGATGGCGCCTTCCTCAACCAACAACCGAACAATAGCTTCACCAATTCCTTTTGCACCACCCGTTACAATAATGACTTTATCTTTGAGATGAAGATCCATCCTTAAAGATTATAAAATCTTATTGCATTTCCTCCCATGACGGATTCTTTTTCAGGGGTAGAAAGTTTGGAGATATAGTTCTGAACAATATTGAGTTGTTGTCGGTAGGAGGCAGCGACCAGGCATACAGGCCAATCTGATCCATACATTATTCGATGGGTGCCGAAACTTTCAAATACGTGATCAAGGTAAGTGTTGAAATCATCCTGCTTCCAATTTTTCCAATCCGTTTCAGTAACCATTCCTGAAAGTTTGCAAGACACATTTTCAAAGGCTGCTAACGCGGTCATTTTTTTCGACCAATGCGTAAATTCTCTGTCTTTAATAGAAGGCTTGGCGATGTGATCCATCACAAATTTTTGATCTGGGAATTTCCTTACAAACTGTATAACTTCTTCTAACTGTCGGGAATACACAAGGATGTCGTAAGTAAAACTAAAATCACGCAAGGCACTTATTCCGGCAAGGAAATCTTTATCCCTTAAAAAATCATCTTTTTCTCCTTGCACCACATGACGAAAGCCTTTGAGTTTTGGAAATGCAGAATAGAAAGAAAGTCGTTCTCTTATTTTCTTCGATTTCAAATCAACCCAACCAACAGTACCTTTAATGAAATCATTTTGTCCGGCTAGTGTAAGTAAGAATTGAGTTTCTTCTTCTGACTGATCAGCCTGAACAGAAACACAACCATCGATTTGATTTTCTTGCAGCAGTGGCGCAAGGTGCTGAGGTAAGAAATCGCGCTGAATGACCTTCATCTCCTCCGTAATCCAACTGTCGCGAATGGGACTATATTTCCAAAAATGTTGATGCGAATCGATTCTAGATGCTGGATGCTGGATGTTGGAAGTTGCAGGCTGGATGGTGGAGGTCAACTTACTTTTTTTTAAGAGCTCAACTCAAACACTTCAAACTTCTAATGCCCAACTGCCACCTGCCTCTGCTCTCCAAGTCCTTCAATCCCCAACTCAATCACATCGCCAGCTTTCAAGTAAATAGGTGGATTAAAGCCAAGCCCAACACCCGCAGGAGTGCCCGTAGATATTACGTCTCCGGGCAGCAGTGTCATGAATTGACTGATGTAGCTGACCAGAAAGGGAACTTCAAAAATCATATCATCTGTGTTGTTGTCCTGCATCATCTTGCCATTGACTTTGAGCCACATGTGCAGGTTGTTGAAGTCGGCAACTTCGTCTTTTGTAACTAAATAAGGACCCATTGGGGCGAACGAGTCACAACTTTTTCCTTTCACCCATTGTCCATTTCTTTCTAGCTGAAATTCCCGCTCACTGTAATCGTTATGCAGACAAAAACCTGCCACGTAGTTCATCGAATCTTTTTCTTCTACATAAGAAGTCTTTTTTCCAATCACTACTGCGAGTTCAACTTCCCAGTCGGTCTTTGTACTTTTTTTGGGGATGATGAGGTTGTCGGTTGGTCCAACTAAGGCCGAAGTGGATTTAAAAAAAATTATGGGCTCTGGTGGCAACGGCATTTTTGATTCTAATGCGTGCTTCGTATAGTTAAGGCCTACACAAATTATTTTGGACGGTCTTTTAAAAGGCGCTCCAATCCGCACTCCGGCTTTTGCTTTTGGAAGATTAGCCTGGTTTTGTGTTAACCATTGGCGCAATCTGTTAATGCCATCAGTGCCAAAAAATTGTTCATCAAAATCCTCACCAAAAGAAGAAAGGTCAAAGATTTCGTTGTTCAAAAATAACCCTGTCTTCTCTTGACCGATTTCTCCAAAGCGTAATAGTTTCATCGTAAGATTGATTAGTTAATTGTTTAATTTGATAAATCCCCCGTCAATGGGGTAATCGGAACCTGTAATGAAGGATGCTTCATCCGAGCATAAGTAAAGAGCTAGATACGCAATCTCTTCAGGCTTGGCCATTCTGCCGATGGGCTGTGTCTTGGACAGCTTGTCGAACATTTCTTCTTCCTTGCCAGGATAATTGGCTTTTATAAATCCATCTACGAATGGAGTGTGAACACGGCCTGGTGAAATACAATTGCAACGAATTCCTTCTTTTACATAGTCTTTGGCCACCGATAAAGTCATGGAGGCAACAGCACCTTTACTCATAGAATAAGCAAAGCGGTCTGAGATGCCAACGGTTGATGCAACTGAGGCAAGATTTAAGATGATGCCCGTTTTTTTGGTAGTCATGTGCTGAATGGCCGCGTACATGCAATTGTAAGTCCCCTTGACGTTCACGTTATAGATTCTATCGAAGTCGACTTCTGTGGTGGTTCCCAGTTTTCCGATATGAGCTATCCCTGCGCTGTTTACGAGAATATCAATCTTTCCCAATTTTGATTGTATAGAATTCATAGCCGAGACAACTTCAGATTGATTTGACACATCTACCGAATGGGAAGAAGCTAGTCCGCCAGCTTTATTAATTTCATCTGTTGCTTCTTTTGCAGCCTCCTTATTTTTCTCAAGAACACAAACATGAGCTTGTTGCCTGGCAAAGAGTAACGCAATGGCTTTTCCAATTCCACTTCCACCACCGGTAACTACTGCAACTTTATTTTTCAGACTAAAAATCATCGCTTAATTATTCACTTTTTCTTCAAGAAACCTTTTGAATTTTTCTGTATTGTAATTCTTGGTTCCAACTTCTTTCATAACAATCATTCCTTCCCTTGAAATAACGAATGTAGTGGGGATGGAAGGCACTTGCAATTGTTCTGGTAAATATCCGGATGGCATAAATACCGGAAAGGTGAACGCCTGGTTATGAATGTAGTTCTCAACTTTTACCTTGCTCTTATCCTGATCTATAGAGAGCATCACAAAGGCAACCTTATCTTTATCTATTTTGTCGTAAAGCTTTTGAATGTCAGCCATCTCTGCCCTACAAGGGCCGCACCAGGTAGCCCACAGGTTCAAGAAAATAACTTTCCCTTTTAGTTGTTCAAACTTGATTTTATTTCCTGTTAGATCTTTGATTACAAAATTATAGTCAAACTTCTCAGGGCTTTTCAATTTTGTTGTGCTGGCATTTAAAAGTCCTGAGTGAAGGGCTGCCGATTGCGTAAAAGAAGAAAAGCTTCCCATGAGGCCAGTTGCCTGAATGAAAACCATTACCAGCAGTGCTCCAATTAAAGGTTTTAGAAATTCAGCGAATCTCATTGGAAGTGTTTGGCATGGTTATCGGTCAATAATTTATCAAATCTCATTATTTCTGTAATTTGCTACAATTATTTTTCAAAAATGATTAGAAGGACAATTTACTTTTTTCTTATTCTCTCACTTTTTGCACGTAGTGCAGAAGCTCAAAAGGTCAAATACAAAGATCTTTTTATCCTGCTCAATGCCAAGCAATATGAGCAGGCGGAGCCTTTTCTAAAAAAGTACCTGCGCGATAATGATGACAATCCTAATGCCTATTTGTTCATGGGCACCATCTATCACGAGAAGGCCAGTGGCAACGATATGCTTCTTCAAACCGATCTGATGCTTAGAAACATGGACTCTGCTGTTTTTTTTTACGATAAAGCCGATAAAGGGGTAACAGAAAAAGAGATAAATCGGAATGAAGAATATTATGAAGCCTATAGCAGGAGAGACCTTCGTACGGGAAAATTCGAAATCAAGCTATCGGATGTTAAGTTTGATCTGGAGAAACGCATACAGGGATTGAAAGATAGAAAAGAAAAAATCAAAACATTGGTTGCTCAATATCAAAATGCCGAGGCAGCGTATGGAAAAGTGAGGAATGCCTTTAGCGATATTCAGAATAGTTTTCCGGGTATAAAAGAGTTTTATCTCAGATCAGATAAGAAGCTGTTGGATGAACTTAAAACCATTGTGTCACGGCATGACACGTTCCTTATTGCCTTTAATGATTATAAGGCTACCGCTAAACTTTTGGGGAGGACGGGTTACAATCAGGTATTAGATCCTGAAGATATCCAGGATTTTAAAAAGGATGGTACTAGCCCTTCGGATTTTACAAAAGACGACTTAAAGATATGGGACTACAAAAGATGGGCAGTATTCAACCTTGATGTCATTGAAAAACAAGTTGCACCTTTATTAGAGCAGTTAATTTCATATGATATTGAAATTAATAAGTTGCGCGAAAAACTCATCAAAGATTCTGTTTCTGTTAAAAATGACCTGATACAATTGGCGGATAAACCACTTGAAACAAATCTTAAAAAATTTGATTCTCATCCACTGCCCATGGCTGTTTTTGGGATGAAGATTTCAGAACTTGAATACACGTCAACTTTGATTGCCAATAAACCCTTGAAAGATTCAGCTGATGTAAACCTACGCCTCATCGGTTTGAAATCAGAGCTTACCGCCATTAGGAAAATGGATAGCCTGGCTGGTAATCTACTGCAACGAAATATGGATTTGGATGCGGAGAACTATAAGCATTTTGTGGTGAATGCTTATGGCAATCTATCTGTCTTGAAAAGTTTGACAAAGGGAACAAAGGACTTTGCCGAGCGTGAAAAATTGAAAAAAGATAAGGAATGGGAAGACACCATGCAGGCTTTAAAGTGGATTGTTGATGGAAAGGATTCCATACCTCTATTTACAGATGCATTGCAGCTAAATTATAAATTCAAGCCGCTTATAATAGTTGAAGATCACTTTTCTGCAGGCCTTGTTTTCTCCGATTCAATTGCCTCGGGGTATTTTTACACGATTACGAGTTCACATACACGTGATGTTAAAGTCAATTTTCCTGTTGATAAGGTTAGTTTTAGAATGAGAAATTTGCCTGTCACGAAAGGAATGTCTTCAACGGATGGAAAGGGTCAGGTCTATTTTGTGCTTCTCTATGGGGAAAGCAAAGTAGGTGATAAATTTCCGGCAACATTGGCTAAGATTTATCGTTCCGATGGTCTTGCCTGGAGCAACAACTATCAATTGGAGATGCTTCCCTCTGAACTTTTGTATAAAACAGATACGGGAGAACTATCGATTAAAATTTCCAATCCATCTGGAGACAGCAAAATTGTGGTCGTTGATAAGAATGGAAAAGTTTTACAGTAAAATTAATTTCCGGTTAGCTTTTTCCAATCCTGAAAGCGCATAGTCATCCTCAATTTCATCTTTTCGTAATTATCCCAGCTATCAGTTACATGGTAAATGGAAGGAAGAGCTTTTACAAGTATCTCATCATAATCAGCGCGGTAAAGGCCGCCACCATAATAATAGTAGGTAAACATGTTACCAAAACGATTAAAAAGTTCGAAGCCAAGGTAGCCATCCCAGATTTCGCTTAGGATGGTGCATGAAATTTCCCTCCTCTTGAAACGAAAAATCTGGCCAGAAGCTTCATCCTCAAAGTACTCGGAGTAAAGATCCATATCAATAGTCCACCCCAGGTACATACCAATATGTACATAAGCCTGTTCAATCGGTAATGAATCGGGGAAGTTGCCAAGGAAATGACTTTTGGCATTATCAAAAATTGTTTTTTGCACTTCTGCTTTCTTTTCCATGATCCAAGTTTAATGAAAAAACAGATAAGCCACGAAAATTGCTGAAATAATTCCTGCTAAATCTGCTATCAAACCCACCGTTAGTGCATATCTCGTTTTTCTAATGCTGACCGAACCGAAATAAACAGCCAGAATATAAAAAGTCGTCTCCGTGCAGCCTCTAAAAATGCTGGCCAGTCTCCCTGCAAAGGAGTCTGGGCCAAATGTTTTAATGGTTTCTATCATCATGCCTTTTGCGGCACCACCGCTAAGGGGTTTCAAAAATGCAACCGGAAGGGCCGGCACAAAATCTGTATTCCAACCCAGCGATGCCACTACCCAACCAATGCCGCCAATAATGTAATCGAGCGCACCAGATGCCCGAAATACACCAATAGCCACCAGAATAGCGATGAGGTAGGGGATTACTTTGATGGAAGTTTCAAAACCTTCTTTGGCTCCCTCAATGAACGTTTCAAAGAGTGGTAATTTTTTTGACATCCCCAGGACAAGAAAAGAGATGATAACGGAAAGGATGATTAAACTACTGATTAAACTTGATTGTGTTTGTAATGCCGCCTGGCTTAGGGTGGTGAAATAATAAACCGAACCTCCGATTACGATCCCAAATATTGCCAGATAGCCAAGAATAACCTTATCAAACAAATTAATCTTTTGATAGAGCGATACCGTGATAAGTGCCACAATGGTTGACATGGAGGTGGCTATTAGTGTTGGGATAAAAATGTCGGTGGGATTGGCGGCACCTAAGATGGAGCGATCCAATATGATAGCCAGCGGAATTACCGTAAGACCGGAAGTATTTAAACCCAAGAACATGATCTGCGCATTGGAAGCCGTTTCCTTATCCGGATTAAGTTCTTGCATTTCTTTCATGGCCTTAAGGCCCAGGGGTGTTGCCGCGTTATCGAGTCCTAGAATATTGGCACTGAAATTCATAATTATTGAACCCGTTGCCGGATGATTGCGCGGTATCTCCGGAAAAAGCCGGGAAAAAAATGGACCGACTATTTTTGAAAGGATAGGGACTATACCACCCTTTTCTCCAATCTTCATAAGGCCGAGCCAGAGCGACATAACACCGGTGAGGTATAATGAGAGTTCAAAGCCAGTTTTGGCCATGTCAAAAGTTGATGTAAGCATTGCAGGAAAGACATCAACATCCTGAAAAAAAATCAGCTTGATTAAGGAGACAGCGAAGGCGATAAGAAAAAAGCCAACCCAGATATAATTAAGAACCATAGTTGGTATTCGGTAAAAGGTAAAAGGTAATCGGTATTCGGTAATCAGGTAATCGGAAACCAACTATTAACTGATAACCATTAACTTTATTTCGTTGAATCCTTAAATGCACTCAATCTTTCAGACACAATCATTTTATTATTTTTTCGATTTATGTCAGCCATACGCTGGCTTGGATCAATCTCCAGACTTACAATATCGCTTGCCTTTCTGTTGATCTTTAGTGTGTAGGTAGGATAAACCCATGGCCAAGTAGCTAAATCAGTCCGTTGCATGGAAGAATCTTCAACAGGCTTGTTGCCCATCAATTCATTCATCGGTATGTAAAACATTTCTTTTGCTCCATCCGCATAGGTCACTACCAAATCGATTGGCATTGGGAATTCTCCTACACGATCGAGGGTAACAAAGCTCGCATTGTCTTGCTCGGCTATGGCACTTATTCCGTAGTCAATTCGCTTGGTTGTATTTATCCAATAGCGCAGGTACCAATGAAGCTGCAACCCTGACGTTTTCTCCATCACCCTGATAAAATCATTTGGTTCCGGATGTTTCATCTTCCACGTATTGTAATATCGCTTCATACCTTTGTAAAAATTCTCAGTACCAATCAAGTATTTTAATTGATGCAAGAGTACAGTACCCATGGAGTAGGCGCCCGTGCTATAGGCGCGGTTGGTAGTATAATGGTCAGCATGTTGACTTATGGGTTCCTGAAGCCCACTTGATACCAAACCAAAGTATCCCGCGTAGCTTCCTGCATGCGGATTTGGGTCATTATAAATAAATTCTCCAGCCTCGCTGCTCGCAAAGTCAGTAAACCCTTCATCCATCCACGCGTAAAGTGATTCATTGGAGGCAAGAGCCATTTGATACCAGCTATGAGCTACCTCGTGTGCCATAGTTCCCGCAACTGAACCATAGCTACCTTCACCCATTATAAGGGTACACATAGGATATTCCATGCCGCCATCTCCACCTTGTATCACACTGTAGGTGTCGAAAGGATATTTCCCAAAATGCTCGTTCAAGAACTGGAATGTCTTAACAGCATCACTTTCCATTCTCTTCCAGTTATCAGATGTCTTTTCATTTTTTTGATAAAAGAAGTGCAGTTCCGGCCCATTCGGCACTTGAGCCTTGTCATGAGTGTAATCGGGATCGGCCGTCCAGGCAAAATCAATTACATCCTTCGCGGTAAAATGCCAGGTAAGCTCTCCATCAGGTCTTTTAAAAGTTGCCCCAGCTTTCTCATAGCCATAACCAATTTTATCCGGGTTTTGAAGCTTACCTGTTCCAGCAATTATAAAGGTTGGATCAATAGTAATGTTCACATCAAAGTCTCCCCATGGACTATGAAATTCACGGGCTACATATTGATA
>JANOLM010000454.1:0-3641 GCA_031419815.1 Bacteroidia bacterium | reverse complement strand
AAACTATTACCTGGATAGCAATTTGCGGGCAAAAAAAGTTGAAAATAGCGGTTTCTATGATCGATCCACTGTCCTTCAGGTGTTTGATCAGAACCACTTTAACCTGGTGGTTATTGAGTTAATAATTTTTGCCATGGTGCTGGTGCTAGGAATTTTCAAAGACTTTCCTGCTTTTCAACTTCCGGCAGCAGCCAGTTGCATGATCTTCCTCACCATTTTTGTGATGATGGCAGGAGCGTTTTCCTATTGGTTCGGTGGTTGGTCGGTGACGGCCGCCCTCTTGCTGTTTTTACTTTTAAATCATCTTGTAGGAGAAGATTTCTTTACGAAGAAATACCAAGCCTTCGGCCTCAACTACAACGGACCGCCAGCAGAATATTCCATGGCCAACATCCAAAAACAAACTGACAGTGTGACGATGGAAACCGACCGGCAAGTTGTTCTCTCGCAATTAAAAAACTGGCGCCATAAATTTCCTGCCGAACAAAAACCAAAAATGGTCTTTCTGTGCGCCAGCGGTGGTGGCAAACGCGCCTCCCTTTGGACGCTCAATGCCTTGCAAAAAGCAGATAGTCTAACGAAAGGCCAACTGATGGAGAATAGTGTGTTGATTACAGGCGCCTCGGGCGGATTGATTGGAGCCAGCTATTTCCGCGAGTTGAAATTTCGAGAGAAGCTGGGCGAACCTATACAACCGTATGCCAATATCCATCGCCTAAAAATTTCATCTGACAATTTAAACCCACTCATTTTCAGTTTGCTTGCCAATGATCTCTTTGTTGGCTTCACCAAATTTGAATACGCCAATAATTTTTACCAGAGAGATCGCGCATTCACGTTTGAAGATCAACTCAATCAAATCACAGAGAAACTAATGGACAAACCCATCCGGGAATATGCAGAGCCGGAAAGCAAAGGAATCATTCCCATGGTAATCCTCACTCCTACTGTGATTAATGATGGGCGAAAAATTTATATCGCCTCGCGTCCGGTTTCGTTTATGAATGATGAGATCAGAAATTTTTCTAACTACACATCTTCTAAAATCAGTGGAGTGGACTTTAACCGTTTTTTTGAAGACCATGGATCTGCCAATCTCCGCTTTCTTTCCGCGTTGCGCATGAGCGCTACCTTTCCCTACATCACACCCAATACCACTTTGCCAACTGATCCTCCCATTCAAATTATGGATGCCGGCATCTCCGATAATTTTGGTGTGTCTGATGCGGTGCGCTTTACGTATGCCTTCAAAGATTGGATTTCAGAAAATACTTCGGGCGTCATCTACTTATCTATACGCGATTCTCCCAAGCTTGCGACTATCATGCCTAAATCAGGCCAGACCATTATGGATGATATCACACAGCCGATCAGCAATGTGTACAATAACTTTGAAAATTTTCAGGACATCACCAGCGACTTGTTAATCGGCCAGGCGCACTCATGGCTTACTATTCCCATCGACCGGATTGATTTGCAATATCAAGCCGAAAACTACACACCCATTCTTCAGAAGATGGACAGCATACGGCAGAACAGTGCCCGGGCATCACTTAGCTGGAGATTAACCACCCGCGAGAAAGATGCAATAGTTGATAATATTAATTCCACCAGAAATAGAGCGGAGCTGAGGAAATTAAAAAGGCTGTTGGAGTGAGGTTGGATGCTGGAAGGAAGTTACCGTTTATACCGCACGGTATTTTTTCACAGCTCTCCCAATAAACTTGTCAGATTAAGCGGCCTGGTAAACATCTCCAGCGAACCATCTTCTTTTTTGGGCCATCGTTCTTTTGGCCTGTCCCAATACAACTCCACGCCATTGCCATCCGGATCGTCCAGATACAAAGCTTCAGAAACGCCATGGTCTGAAGCTCCGGTAAACGGATAGTAAGCTCTTCGTAAACGGTCGTACACAATGGCTAAGTCTTTTCGGGTGGGATACAGAATGGCGGTATGATATAACCCCACGCCATCGCGCATGGCCGGTGGCGCATCTTTACTATGCCAGGTGTTTAATCCAATATGATGATGATAACCACCGGCCGAAATGAATGCTGCTTGATCGCCATACATCATTGTCACTTCAAAGCCCAGCAAATCGCGATAGAACTCCAAGGCACGATCTAAGTTGGCAACTTTTAAATGCACATGGCCAATGCGAGTTTGAGCGGGTACTTTGTAGGGTGCATCCATAAGAGGTTATTAAATTTTGTGAAGTACTATTTAAAAGTCGTTAAACGCATTTGAGTGTGTGGCGTGCACACACGTTGTTTTTTTGCAGTTGCGAGACTTTGAAAACTAATCTGTCCCACACGACCAAACGTTGAACGAAGATAAAACTTGCAAATTACACTTCACCCCGCAACTGCATAACATTTTGTTGTCAGTCGTAGAGCCTTCTCCCCACTTTATTCGTAGCCTTGCATTTTGTCCCCCGTTAGTTACACAAATCTTTTAATTCAGTAGTGATGTTTTGTTTAGGCCACCTCCATGCATACCATACTATTAATAAAGTAATGCAACTTTCTACTATCGCTAAAAAAACATAAAATGTCCACCAAGGCGCAATTGAAGTAATTGCTATCAATATCATAATAGCAGAGTATATTGTTCCAAAGAGTATATTTAACCATTTGCCTATTTTAGGCTTTAATGCTAATGACAAGAAAATCATTAAAGATGGAATGGTCATTAGTATTGATGCAGCAAACAATTTTAGCGGGCTGTCAAGCATTGTTTCCCCACTTATAAATCCTTCAATTTTTTTAGGTACATAAAGAGAAAAATAGTCTCCATATATGTAGCAAAACATTACGGCTGTCCATAACGCTGAAAGTTTAAACTTCACATTTATTTTGAAGTCTTCTAAATGATTTGTGTTTTTCATGGTGCCTATTTATCCTTTATTCCAATAATCAAAAGCCATAGGCAAATTCCAATTTCCCCTATGCTCCCAGGTAGAGAAACAAAACGGGCAATTCCTAGGCCAGCATAATTTTGAAAGAGAAAACCTCCAATAAAATTTGTGAGATAACCAAAGCAACCTGCCATTAAGCAAATGCCTAAAATTTTAGGAAGGAAACCAGATTTAAAAACTAAATATCCAAAAGGTAGTAGCCAAAGTCCCCAAAATACAGAAGCAATTTCAATTCCATTATTATAGAAGTCAAGATATAATAGAACCTGTGCTTGCAATTCGTCCGCCTCAATTACCCGTAGGTATTGAGCTTTACCAATCAGTGTCAGAACATTTACCTTGTTAAGTAAGTTAACGAGAGACAGGGGAACGCTAATTACGGCCAAGGTTACCATTCCTATAGCGTAGGTTTTATTAACCTGATTGAGCAACTTATAAAGTACAATTGGGAGAATTAAAAATGCAGTATAACAAATTATTCCCGCCATAATTCCTAGTCGGAAAAGAGTTTCAGATTCCAAAATATTATTGAAAGTCACAGAAGCATTGTCCCACACGATAAGTTTGGAAGGAACGTACATCAGGTTAAAGATACCTGTCAATACAACAATTAGATATAACAATCCTGCAATTCGTGCCGTCTTTTTGTTTGAATCCATTTAGTTCGATTTATTATGTCAAGACGAATATACTTTGGAATTGTTACAGGTTGGAAAGTAATTAT
>JANOLM010000453.1:0-6602 GCA_031419815.1 Bacteroidia bacterium | reverse complement strand
GCGAAAGTTACTCAATTGAGCGGAGAAACTCTTTCTCGATAATTTCAGATCGCCTCACAATCTTTCTGTACCACTGCAATCGCACTTCTTCTTTCTCTTGTTCTGTTAATTGCCAACTCGCGGTTGATTGACGAAGTTTTGGGAGAAGTGTATTCAAACATATGGCTGCACTAACGGAAATATTCAAGCTCTCTGTGAAACCATACATAGGAATTTTTACTCTTACATCAGCATGATCTAACGCATACTTAGAGGCTCCTGTTAACTCATTTCCCATGACAATGGCAAGAGGCTGATCTGTTACAGATATTTCATCAATCAAATTTCCATCTGCAGCCGGCTCTGTCACTAATATCTTATATCCTTTTTCCTTTAGATTTTTAAAACACTCCGCTGCATTGTTTATATCTTTTGATCTATAGCGGATCAAATCAATCCACTTGTTAGCTCCTTTTATTACTTTTTTATTCACCAGGTAAGCACTCTTATTTTCTATAATGTGAACGTCTTGCAAGCCCATGCACTCGCATGTGCGCACAACAGCGCTGGCGTTTTGAGATTGAAAAATATCTTCCAGAACAACCGTTATATAACGTGTGCGTTGCTCCAGGACTTTTGCCAGAAATGTTTTTTTATGATCAGAGATGAACTGACTGAAATGGTTAATAAGTAATTGATTCTTTTCTTCAGGTGTCATCAAACAATTAGTAAAGGCTGTTGTTAAAAATCTAAAATAACTAAAAGATGAGCGAATTAAAGAATTATCTGATTATTGGGGGAAGTTCAGGAATAGGATTAGAACTGGCCAGGTTGCAATCTCAAAAGGGAGACTTCGTAACAGTTGCTTCCCGAAGAATGATTGAAGAGCCACAGATAAACTCTCTCGCTTTTGATGTGACTAAAGATGAAATGAATATATCTTCCTTGCCACCAACTCTTGATGGTCTTGTCTATTGCCCGGGGAGCATTCATTTAAAACCATTTCATCGGCTTACGGATCAGGAATTTCTGGAGGATTTTAATTTGAATGTGTTAGGAGCTATCAAAGTTATTCGTGCCACACTTCCCTTGTTAAAAAATTCGGAACATCCATCAATTGTCTTATTCAGCACCGTTGCAGTTTCGCAAGGAATGCCTTTCCATTCTTCTGTTGCTACCTCTAAAGGAGCCATTGAAGGGTTGGCGAAATCATTGGCTGCTGAATTTGCTCCAAAAATTAGGGTAAATGTTATTGCTCCTTCGCTTACCGATACACCACTCGCCTCAAAACTTCTTTCTTCCGAAGAAAAGAAAAAAGCATCTGCCGACAGGCATCCTTTGAAGCGAGTTGGTGAAACTAAGGACATTGCCGAGATGGCATCTTTCCTATTATCCACTAAATCATCCTGGATTACGGGTCAGGTCTTTCATGTGGATGGAGGTATGTCTGCTCTCCGTTGACATGAGCTTGATGTACCCGTCACACTGGGTGCATTTCAACTTGTCGCATATTGAATAGAGGGTTAGATAAATTTGCATCTGTCTACGATGGCTGGAAACTTGCTCTCTCTTTCAACAAAGATGTGTCCTAACAGTAGCTCCCCTTGGAGAGGAGCCAGGGGTGAGGCCGTAAACCCCAACCCGTCAACATACTATGTTTAACTTCCAAACATCTAACCTCAAACAGTAAAGTATCTAACCCCGGAAACGCGAGCATGCAACTGCCAACAAGAAAAAATATAACCTCGCTGGTACAAACATGAAACTTTGAACATGAATACTTATAACATTACATACGAACACATGTAACATTAAGTGTATTAGTATCTAACCTTAGATGGGAAAGCATGCAACCTTAAACCGGTCAACTTGTAACCTTATGACCGGGAACCTGTAACCTCCGCTACCTCGCTAACTTCCAGACAGCAAAAAGTTTCTCTACAAACTCTTTCAATTCATGAAGCGGCACCATGTTGGGTCCATCGCTCAATGCCTTTTCGGGATGGGGATGAGTCTCAATAAAAAATCCATCTACGCCAACGGCTGCGGCAGCTTTCGCTAAATAAGGAGCAAACTGTCTGTCGCCACCTGACTTCCCACCTAAACCTCCTGGCCTTTGAATACTATGTGTCACATCAAAAATGACCGGTGTATACTGGCGCATGATTGGAAGCGACCGCATGTCCACTACCAGATTGTGATAGCCAAAACTTGACCCTCGTTCCGTTAAAAAAACATTCTTATTTCCTTCTCCTCTTACTTTATCTACTGCATACTTCATATCCTCGGGCGCCATGAACTGTCCTTTCTTTACTTTCACCGGCTTACCGGTCTTGGCAGCTGCCACAAGCAAGTCAGTCTGTCGACATAAAAAAGCAGGAATTTGAAGGACATCCACGATAGCAGCCACTTCTGCACATTGATACGACTCATGTACATCCGTGACAACGGGAACATCCAAATTTTTTCTTACCATGGATAGTATTTCCAATCCCATGTCTACCGAGGGGCCACGGTATGAACCTGATGAGGTACGGTTAGCTTTATCAAAGGAGGCTTTGAATACATACTCAATACCTAACTCCGCACAGATCTCCTTTACTTTTGTGCCAGTCTCCATGCACAGATCATAGCTCTCCGCTGCACACGGGCCGGCAAAGAGAACCATACGATCACCACCAAGGGTGATCTTATCTGTAAGTTGTACTTTATCTTTAAAGAGATCCACGTAATGTTTAAAAGTTAATCGTTATTCGTTAACAGTTGAAAGATAAAAGTTGAAAAGTCATGATTTCAGGATTTTGTCCAGTATTCCTTGAGCGGCCAACACTAAATCAGCTATCTCTCTCACTACTCCCTCCCCACCACGAGCCTCAGTAACAATATCCACTTCTTTCTTGATGTAATCAAATGTATCTGCCGGGCAAGCTGACAATCCACATGCTCTCAAAACACCAAGGTCATTAATATCATCACCAATATACGCAACCTGTTTCTTCTTTAGTTTGTGAAAGGCTACCAACTTATCGAACACAGAAAATTTATCTACAATCCCCTGGTGGCAAAAATCCAACTTCAACTCAGCAGCACGGTTGCTCACTACTTTTGAATCACGGCCCGTTATGATACCCACCAGAATACCAGCCTTCTTTAAGTGACTTATTATATAGCCATCCTTCACATTGAAGTTCTTAATTTCCTTTCCCGTTTCGTCATAGATGATCCGTCCATCCGTAAGCACGCCATCCACATCAAAAAAAATGGCCTTGATCTGGGCCGCTTTCTTGATTTGTTCTTTGGAATACTTCCCCAACACTTCTTTTACTGCCATTCGGGAGCCGTTAAGCTGTTAATAGTTCGCTGTTAATCGTTAAAAGTTGATCGCTGAAAGTATTGGTTCTTCATTTAAAATTCCCGAAAATTAGGAAAATAATCTGTACCTACATGAAAATTGTCAAGGTTGGGCTCTCCTTCATTATTACCATCAGTCTTATTTACTTTTTAAACCGTGGTTGGAATTTTGGAACACCTATCCCACCCCTGGGAAAATTCCTCGATCCCTTTCATGGCTTTTGGCAGAATGCTGAAACAAAAAATCATCAAAGTGAGGAGCTTGGCCTTTCCGGACTTACCGATGAAGTGACTGTGATGTATGATAGTGTTCTTATTCCACACCTCTATGCCAGAAATGACGAAGACTTATATCTGGCGCAAGGCTACATTACGGCTAAAGATAGATTGTGGCAAATGGAATTTCAGACGCATGCCGGTGCAGGTCGGATTTCTGAAATCATTGGGCCATCTGCCTTAGATTTTGATCGCACTCAAAGAAGAATGGGAATGGTCTATGCCGCTGAGAAATCCCTCCACATCATGGAAGTGAATCCGGTGGCCAAGTCAATGGTTGAAAGCTACACAAAAGGTATTAACGATTACATCCTTTCCTTGCGTTATGAAGACCTGCCCATTGAGTATAAACTCTTGGATTACGAACCGGAACCCTGGACAAACCTTAAGGTTGCTTTGCTATTGAAAAACATGGCGAAGACATTAAATGTAGGGGAGAAAGATCTGGAGATGACGAATGCTCTGAAACTCTTCGGTAAAGAAATGCTTGATGTTCTTTATCCAGACTATGAAAGTGTTGGCGATCCCATTGTAGACAAAACAGATAATTGGAAGTTTGATCCTATAAAAATCAATACTGACATCCCTCTTGCCCTGCCTGATGAATTGATAAATATAAAACCCATTGAAAAACCTTCTAAAGATGTGGGTAGCAATAATTGGGCGGTGAGTGGAGCAAAAACAATTTCCGGCTCACCCATACTTTGCAATGATCCACACCTAAATTTAAGTTTACCATCTATTTGGTACATTATTCATTTGAATGCGCCTGGCATCAATACGATGGGTGCATCGTTGCCCGGCTCTCCTGCAGTGATCAGCGGCTTTAATGATTCTATTGCGTGGGGTGTTACAAATGCTCAACGCGATTTGGTGGACTTCTACAAAATCCAGTTCAAAGACAACAGCAAGAAGGAATACCTGAGCGATGGAAAATGGCTTACCTCTAAAAAAGTGGTTGAGAAACATACGGTCAAAGGAAACGATGATTTTTATGATACTGTTATCTATACGCATCATGGTCCTGTTATGTACGATGAGACCTTTCATGGCGAGGATGAGAAGAACCACTTTGCCTTCCGGTGGATTTCACATGATCCTTCTGAAGAAGTCATGACATTCTATAAACTTAATCGTGGTAAAAATTATTCGGATTATTCACAAGCATTGGATCACTACGGATCTCCGGCACAAAACTTTGTGTTTGCCAGTTCAAGCGGAGATATTGCTATGCGCGTTCAGGGAAAATATCCTATCAGAAGAAAAGAAGAAGGCAAATATATTTTGGACGGGACAAAGACTTCAACCGAATGGCAGGCCTTCATTCCCAATGACCAAAACGTGATGGATAAAAATCCGTCCAGAGGATTTGTAAGTTCTGCCAATCAATATCCCTCCGATCCTACCTACCCGTACTACATCAACGGATCAAGTTTTGAAGCGTATCGCAATCGGAGAATTAATAAAGTCCTTTCGGGATTAAACCAAATCACACCAACCGATTTAATGAACCTTCAGTTTGACGTCTATAATTTAAAAGCTGAAGAAAGTTTACCAACGTGGCTCGGTTATCTTGATACCACAAAACTTTCAACCACCGAAAATGATGCACTTCAAATTCTAAAATCATGGGATTTATACAATACAATAGATTCCCCGGGAGCATCTTATTATGAAGCCTGGTGGGATGCTCTCTATCCAATGGTTTGGGATGAGATGAAGGAATCAAAAGTCTCACTTGAGTTTCCTACCACTTACACAACTCTCAAACTCATCAAAGAAAAACCAGCACTAAACTTCTTCGACATTCAAGGCACTCCGGAGAAAGAAACTGCAAAAGAAGTTGTTCAAAAAGCTTTCGCGGATGGAGTTGCTTCCATCGAAAAGTGGAAAATAAATAAAGGGAAATCTCCCAGGTGGGCGGATTACAAAGACACCTTCATAGGTCACCTTATGCGATTAGAGGCTTTTAGCTATCATGTTGAACATGGAGGTAACCACGACATTGTCAATGCATCGTCACGCACACACGGTCCTAGTTGGAGAATGGTAGTGAGTCTGGAAAAATCCGGAACGCAGGCCTGGGGTGTTTATCCGGGTGGACAATCAGGGAATCCGGGAAGTCCATTTTATAATAACATGCTTGATCATTGGTCAAAGGGAAAGTATTATAAATTTCATTTCACATCTTCATCCGATCAACTAAAAAATAATGCACTCTCAATCACTACCCTAAAGCCAGCCTCCAAATGAAATTCGTCTATCAAATAATCGCTACGATAATTGTCTCCTGCACACTGCAATACTTTCTTCCCTGGTGGACGATGGCCGTTGGTACATTTACTGTTGCCTATCTGTTTGGAAATAAAGGATTCGTTTCTTTTTCTGCAGGCTTCCTTGGCGTTGGATTGCTTTGGCTGGGTATGGCCATGTTCATTGATGTATCCACTCAATCTATCCTTACGGTAAAAATTAATAAGCTACTTCCGTTGAATGTTTTTGTTTTAACAACACTTATTGGCGGACTTGTTGGGGGATTAGCTTCCTTGACAGGATCGCTTTTAAATTCGAAGAGATAATGTAGATAGATAGTAGGGGCGGCCATCCCGCTTTTGTAGCGGGAGAACTGACGACCTTAGGCGCCCTAAAGCGCCACGCGACACTGATCAAGCATTGATTATAATTCCTAAATCTGAAAGGAACCGGGCAGCACCTCGGGATTTTATCTTCTTTCAAGTGCGACAGCCAGAGATCGAGTCATTGCACTTAGCCCAGACAGCCTTCCCAGGGTATACAAGATTTTATGGATTTGTTTCGACTGTGTTGTGTTCTCTGATTCGATTTTCTAAGTCGTGGGTTTGTCCTGAATAGAACTTTTTACAGGACTCACTAAAAAGAATATAAACTGTAAATGTCATAAAACTATAAAAGCTTCCCGATACTAATCAGGAAGCTTCTAAAGTCGGGGCGGCCAGATTCGAACTGACGACCTCCTG
>JANOLM010000452.1:0-8333 GCA_031419815.1 Bacteroidia bacterium | reverse complement strand
CCTCATTGAAATTTCTGACAAAGGACTCAGGGTTTTGAATTTGGCCAAGCTAGAGCATGCACGCACTTAATTGTTCGCGTAGAACACACACTTTTAAAACTCCGTTTGACTTTAAGAATTAAGCGCTTCTTTTTTCGCTCTTATAGGCCATCGATTCTATAGCATAATGCCATCCAGGCTTGGCAACCAAGTCATCACAGATCTGTCTAAATATCTCTGTCAATTCATCATCATTGGAAGGTTTGACAATATAACTTTTCGCTCCAAGGCCCAATGTATATTCCTTATCTCTTGGTGAGGTTGAAGTCGAAAATATAATAATATCCAGGTGCTTAAGTTTCGGGTTCGATTTAATTTCCTGCAGAGCTACTTTGCCATCCTTTTTAGGCATGTTTAAATCTAATAATATCAGATCAGGAAGTTCTCTATTTGAATATACTCGCGCCATCAGGTAATTGATTAACTCCTCGCCATCGGCAACGAAATCTATGGAATGAGCCGCATTCAATTTTTTAAAGGCGAGTAGAGCAAGTAACCTGTCATCAGAATCATCATCGGTCATTAGAATTTTCATAGAATTATCACTTATTCAAATATTAGGTCTAAAAACCATTCCAACTTCTATTTATTATATCGTAACCGAACACTTAAAATCAAACTAAACTTTTATTCAAATACATTAAGTGATTCTAAAAAAAATGCAGCATTACTGCTGCATTTTTACCTAACCCAAACCTCTACACCCATTCATACCTAATTATTATGCCAGAAAAGTTAGTTCTAATTTCGATCATATTTGAAGTTGTGAATTAGTAAATAGGGTGGTTTGGCAACAATCTTATTTGACTTGAGGATAAAATTCTACAGTTCATAAATTCAGTTAAATCAAATTACCCGGGGCTTGCCGATGCTCTGGTGAAAATTAACCTGGAATAAGAAAACAATTTGCTAACAATTTCCCTCCACTTCAGGAGAAGCGAAATGAAACCTTAGAGCAGATAAAGGTGTGATTTGCGGAAAATCTACACACCCCGGCAATTTTCTGCCCGTTTAAATTTTCAAAATCTTACTAATAAGTAGCCTTGAAGGGGTTAAAAGATGGAACAGTTTTTAGGCTCTGTTAACTGTAAACAAACAATACTACTATGGACTTATTAATCGCGTTATTAGTTTTTATAGTTTGCCTCTTAGTTTTTCGGTCACGTTTTTATGCTGACACCAAGCAATTTCTACAGAAGAAATTTGATCACCAAAAAACAAAATATATTTCGCGTACAAGCGCAGGAAATCTCCGCGTAAATAAAACCAGGAATCCCTATTCTTTCAAATAATTCAATAATAAACTTGGGAATAAATCAAAAGAGGATTCATTACTCTATATACATACATACAATAGCTTCTACCCAAACTCAAAGAGGTCCAGCACTGGAATATGATGTTGCTGGTTCGATCTTAGGCGCAGTACGTCATTTCATATCCATTAAAATTCCCTTTTAATTAATTATAGAGTATCAACCTCTCCGCTACCAAAGGTTCGGTGCAACAGAGGCTTTCATGCTCGGTCGAGACGACCACATGAAGCCTTACTTATTATAGTATTAGACAACTAAAAGGTTCTCATACACAACTACTAGTTTAAACACAGGGGAGTTGTAATAAATTTGCTCGGGAGCTTTCGTTTCGAGGTTCTCGCACATTACGAGCCTATCTGCAAGTTTTAGTTCATCAAATTTGTATTTCGTCTTTCCATGAGGCTTGCGAAAAATGTCGCCAGGTTTGAGATAACTAGCCAATTGCTCCACCGAGTTGACAATTTTATGATCCATAATTTCTGTTCTTGGTTTCATTTGTATTTTAGGTTTAATAATAAAATCATTTATAATTTAATACAATAATTAAGCCCACAATGCCCTTACCTGCATTACAGGAATCTGTCTCTGTTCACGGTATTTGGCTACTGTTCTGCGGGCGATGTTAAATCCTTTTAAGGCAAGTACAGCCACCAACTGCTGATCGGTATAGGGCTTATGTTTGTCTTCGCCCTGCACTACATCTTCAATCGCCTTTTGTATCACTCGGTTACTGATTGTTTCACCTCGTTCATTTTCAATTCCTTTTGAAAATAGATCTTTCAATAAGATCGTTCCGATATGGGTATCCGCATATTTGTTACAGGTAATCCGCGATGCGGTTGAAATGTCAATACCTACCTCTTCGGCAATGTCTTTCAAAATCATGGGCTTCAAGAGCCGTATGTCCCCTTCTTTGAAATAAGCGGTTTGAAATCTTACAATTGCTTTCATCACATTGAGCATGGTGGTCTCTCGCTGTTTGATGGCGCTTACAAACCATTGGGCGGAATTCAATTTGCTCTTCAGGAATTGCATGGTTCCTTTGTCACAACCCTTTTTATTTGTTACCATCGAACTTAATGAATTGTTAATGAATAGGGTTGAAGAACGTTGTCTGTACAATGAAACTTCAGTAGTTTCACCATGTTGTGTAACTACAAAATCAAGAACGATGGAGTCTCTTTGAGGTGGGCCAGAAGATTCCGCCAACGGTTTCATCTGGCACGAGCCAATTAATTTTAGTACTGCGCGCAACTCATTTTCATTTATATTTAACTGCGAAGCGATCTTATCCATGTTGCGATGAGCAAGGTCTCCAAAATTTTTCTCTAGTAATTGAATTGCCAGTTGTGTTCTCTTACAGGCAGAATCCTTTTGACGTAATTGAAGTAATAGAAATTCTTTTATACTGGTGCACGCAATGCCCATGGGCTCTAAACGCAGGAGTTGCTGTCTTACAATTTCTATATCACTCACTGATATTAGCCTGCTTTTTTGAAATGAAATACCATCGGCCATTGACAACAGGTCTTGTTCCAGCATCCCTTCGTCATTCAGGGAATCAATAAGGTACTCAGCGATCATCAGTTGCATCGGATCCACCAGAAGCACCCGCACCTGCTCTTTCATATCCTTCCTGAAATCAGCATATTCAGGTATAGGACGTTGTGGCAAATCCTCATCAGATAAGTAGTTATTGTGTTCTATCTTATAATCAGGAATGTCATCTTCCTGATATTCCGACTCATCTTGATAATCTTGTGGGCTATCTTCATTCGAAGATTCGCCTACTTTTTCCTCATCGGAAACATGTTCCTCCAACACAGGGTTTTCAATTAACTCTTCTTGTATTCTGTGCTGAAGCTCCAGGGTGTTCAGATGAAACAATTTAAGAAGCTGAATTTGTTGCGGTAGCACAGTGAAGCTCTGGTTTTGTGAATGTACCTGGTTTAACATGGGGTTGTCTTTTGGTTAACTTCCTACTTGGCAAGGACAGAACCAAAAAGTGATGATGGATGACCTAAACTTTATTATGATTACAACTAGCTGATTATCATTAAGATAATTTTTGCATTCATTGTTTTTCTTTTTTTTTAAATGACTAAAATCGGATTGCCTATGCTCTTTATGGGGAGGAAGTTCCCCATTCATTCAATTGGCCACTTCAAAACGGGGATGACACAGCCCAATCAAAGATTAGTTGGGATTTGTGCTTTATCTAATTGATGATCTATGTAGTTAAAAGTGCGCTGCGCGAAAAACTATTTAGTGTTTCATGCTTATCTCTTAGCAGCTGCTTGCATTCAACAGTTAATAATGCTCACCCGCTTCTGTTTGAATGCTTGCCCAAAATCCTAATACATATTTTAATTAGGCCAAACTCATCTTGATGATAAGTGACAGTAAAAAGTTATGCGATAAATCATACTCGAATTTGGGAAAGAGTTATCCGAGCTTGTAGATTTTTATGCCCATTCCCGCCCCCACCGACCGTACAGAAACTAACGATTTCTGAACATCCGAAGCCACAGCCTTCGGTGGCATACATATTTTAAAAGTACCATGACATTTTACCAAGGATGGATTTCACCCTGAAAGAAGCCACAAAGTTTACAGGTTGGGTTTCTTTAAAATGCAGCTTAACCGCTGCATTTTTTTAGGGGGATTAATTTAACGAGAGAAGACTATGGACAAAATTATACATTACTATTATGATACGGACTCCTCGCAGTATAAGCGAGTAAAACCCACGATAGGTATTAAACTCTTGCGTGCCACACGTATTTCAATCCTGGCAATGGGAATGGCCGTGTTCATGGTGATTGGTTATGATTTCTATTACAAAGAATCACTGGAAGTTCTATTAAAAGATGATTTCAAAGAACTCGAGTTTAATTACAAAAAGCTTGACGTGCAATTGGCCTCCCTTCATAAAGTAATCTCCACTATTGAAAGGCGAGATGACAACCTCTATCGAACTGTATTGGGTGCGGAGCCAATTGATAAAGCGGTGCGTGAAGGAGGGGTAGGTGGTGTTGATCGCTACCAGGAACTTCGAATGAAAAAAATGAAGAACAGTGAGCTGATAGTCTCCATGTATACTAAAATCGATAAACTTCGCAGAAAATTATATGTCGAGTCTGTCTCGCAGGATGAGTTGATGCGATTGGCAGAGGATAAACAAAAACTCTACGATGCCATCCCAGCCATTCAACCATTGGCCAACAAACAATTAACTGCATTGGCCTCCGGATTTGGCTTGCGCATGCATCCCATTTATAAAGTCGTAAAGATGCATACAGGAATAGATTTTTCATCTCCGGTGGGCACCCCTGTTTATGCAACTGCCAGCGGAAGAGTGATTGCCATGGACACTGCCGTTCAAGGTTATGGCAAAATGGTAGTCCTTGACCATGGCAATGGCTATCAAACCAGATACGCTCATCTCCAGAAGTTTAAAGTAAAACTTGGGGATCGTGTAAAACGGGGCGCACCTATAGCGTACTCTGGTAATACAGGAGTATCAACTGCACCTCACCTGCATTATGAAGTATTGTTGAAAGGAACGCAGATCAATCCTGTTCACTATTTCTTCAATGACCTAAGCCCGATTGAGTATGAGAAGATTGTTCATCTGGGATCCGTTAAAAATCAATCATTGGGAAATTGATTTTTCCGGAGAAGGAGATCACTAGACGTCATTCCAAACGTTGCACTCACCATTTTTTTTGGAATCTTTTTTGAGTTGGGTTCCCTATCAAAGTACAAAAGTACCAGAATTTAATACTCGCACATTGAAATGGAAAGTGTTTTCAATTCAAAAAAGGATTGATCTTTTTTCTATGATTCGTCCTTTGTTGTCCTTACCAGGCCAATCCCTGAAATGAAAAAGATAAGACCGAGCACTCCATAAATAATGAGTGCTCGCGTATCGCGCGAACCTCCAGAAGTATTGACAAAAAGTACAGCACCGTAAATCAGACCTCCTACCCCAAGAGTGGTAAGAATAGAGCCAAATATTCTTTTTATGTTCATATATAGCCCTTTATTAAAATATTATGCCATACATCATGGGCACATCCATACCCCAATTGTGCGGTATGTGTGTAATTTAATACACACATATTCACATTTATGCTTCTCTCTTAGTCTCCAGACTTGCTTTCAAAGCAATTCTGATCTGGCACTATTCTTTGATGATGCACAGAGGTCTACACCAAAAAAATTTAATTATGAAAACTAGAATTACAAGTTTATGTCAGAGTAGCTGGATACTGTTAATCATTATCGTGGTTCAGGTTCTGCTCAGTTGCAAGGCATCCAACACTGCCAAAGGCACCGCAATTGGCGCTGGAACAGGCGCGGTAATTGGCGGAATCATTGGAAAGCAGTCGAATAATACTGCAGTAGGGGCAATTATTGGAGCGGGTGTTGGCGGGGCTACCGGGGCTATTATAGGTCAACACATGGATAAACAAGCAGCAGAATTAAAGGCCGATCTTAAAGGCGCTAATGTTGAGCGCGTTGGTGAAGGAATCAAAATAACATTCGATTCTGGATTGATGTTCGACTTTGATTCATACTCACTCACTCCGGGAACGAAAGAAAATTTAACTGGATTAGCAAAAACCTTGAATAAGTATTCAGATACCGGTATTCTGATTGAAGGCCACACTGATAAAAAAGGTGCAGAAGATTATAATATGAATTTATCAAAGCAACGCAGCCAGGCAGTAGCAAATTACTTGCAGCAACTTAACGTCAAGGCCAGTAGGATTACCCCCACTGGATACGGTGAAGAACAAGCTATCTCTGAGAATGATCAGGAGAACAGACGTGTAGAGGTAGCTATATATGCGAATAAGAAAATGAAAAAGTTAGCAGAAAAAGGTCAACTGTAACAGTTTACGCATAGCTCTAGCAGCACTTGTTCGATCAAAGAAATAATTAAATAACGAACTTTTGAAATAATGGGAGATCATGACCCTTTTGTTTATTTCGCAGCGCATGATTTGCGTGCACCACTCATGTCAGTAAAAGGATTGCTTTACTTGATGAGACGGGAATCGGAAAGGGATAAACTTGATTATTATGTTAGTCTCTTAGAAAGAAGTGTCGATAGGATGAACCAATCGATCAGTGACATTATTTCCCATTCGAAAAATGGATCTGCCGAAATCACTTCGCAGCAAGTAGACTTCAGAAAGATTGCTGAAGAGTCAATACAATCCATGCGATTCATGCCTGGGGCAGAATTTGTTCATATAGATCTTTCCGTTGAGGATAAAGATTTGTTTTTTTCTAATCACAACTTACTTCTTAGCATTTTTAGCAATATCCTATCAAATGCCATTCGGTATCGCGACACGAATAAACATTCTTTCTTAAAAATAGGTGTAACATTTAATAGAGACGGCTGTGAAACTATTTTCGAGGATAACGGCATCGGCATTGATGAGGCATTGCAAGTGAAGGTTTTTGATAAATTTTTTCTGGTGAATCAGCAGCAGGGAGGCTCTGGCTTGGGGCTTTACATGGTGAAGAGCTTAGTAGAAAAAATGGGAGGGAGTATTCATATTCAATCTAGCATCGGAAAGGGAACAACCTTTATCCTACAAATACCCAACTTATTAAAATGATCGCATACTTCTAATAGTACTAAAAATTAAACGAAATGAAAGGAAGAGCAATAGGAATGGCGTCTAGCGCAATCTCGATTATGAGTGGCTGCGTCATGTGGATCGGTTATAAAGCCAAAGAAATAAGCGATCGAAGGAAAAATTTGCACCATGCAAAAGAGAATGCAGGAAAATTCTTAAAAGAGCAAGAAAAATAAATTTGCTGAAAACTTAAATTCCACTTTCACTTTGCAAAGTTTAAAAAAAAGCATCCTCTTTTGAAGATGCTTTTTTGATAGAAATTGAAAAATTAAAATTTTAATAGCACAAGTTTTTAATACGAACTTCCAGTATTGGGACCCATAAATCCGCCCCAGTATGTATAGGACTCTTGAAGTTCATGAGAATTGGTCTCTGGCCAGTGGTCTTTATCAAAACCAGGAGCTCGTTCCAAGTCATCTCTTTTCAGATCAATAATGAACATCTCTTTATCAGCGTCTACTTCAAAGAGTCTAAACGGAACAGCAAAATATTTTTCTCCAATCCCTAAAAACCCTCCAAATTCAATAACGAGGTATTCAATTTTCCCATCACTAAGATCAATCATGATATCCTTGATATCACCCAGTTTCTCATCCTGACGGTTACAAACTTTGTCTCCAATAATAGAAGATGCCGTTAAATACCGCAAAGGTGTGTTGGCATTCTTACTTTGGCGATTTTCACCAGTTAAATTGTCATTCAATAAAGTTTCCATAAATAGCTTTTTGTTTAAATAAATCAAGACTAGAAATCCACAAAAACAATAAGACCTAAAAAACGAGCCAAATCAAAAACATAGATTCCGGAAGGATTAGAGCGATGTTTGGGCAGCAATTTCTACAGACCGAGCAAAAAAAGGATAACTGGCTTGGCATTCTGATGCCTTTGATTTGATCAGTAATTGGAAATAGTACTGGTTAATGGAAAGAATTATTCTTGGTATTGAATTAGGGTGAAATAAAAAATGGGTGCGTTTGCACCCATGTATAAAATCACCATACGATAGAAATGGTGTAGTTAATCAAAGACACCGAGCTTGTCAGATAAACATTGATCCGATGCACGAATGAAATCAGCAACTAGTAAAGCATTATTCACAACTTCATCGCCAGATAGGTCGTGCATAATTCCTTCATGAACAAATTGGTTCCTAAGTTCATACAGTTTAACAATATCCTTTCTCCAATTCGGACGTGCTTTAACAAGGTTCTCCGGAATCCAAATGCCGCTTGCATCGTCAAAAATACCACCGAGTTTTTCTATTTCCTTATAAAAGTCAACACCTATAAGATTCGTAAATACGTGGCCTATACTGTCGAAA
>JANOLM010000451.1:0-3400 GCA_031419815.1 Bacteroidia bacterium | reverse complement strand
AAAGAGACATCGCCATTCGCGTGATGGCTGATCACATTCGCGCTGTTTCATTTGCCATTGCTGATGGACAACTTCCATCCAACACAGGCGCTGGTTATGTGATCAGAAGAATTTTGAGAAGAGCCGTTCGTTATGGATTCTCTTATTTGAATTTCAAAGAAGCATTTATTCATAAACTCGTGCCTATTTTGGCTGAGCAAATGAAAGAAGCTTTTCCAGAATTACATCAGCAAATGGATTTTGTGGGAAGAGTGGTGCATGAAGAAGAAAATTCTTTTTTGAGGACATTGGAAAAGGGTTTGAAATTAATCGATCAATTGCCGAACAGATTTTATACACAGATGGCAAATGATGAATACGGTATTGAGCCTGCTCTGGATAAAGTTAAAATTCATAATCTAAAAGCAGAATACGTTCAAAGATTAATCAATGAGAAGAAACCAATCCGTATTAGTATCAACGGACTGATAGTATTTGAATTATATGATACGTACGGATTTCCTGGAGATCTAACATCATTAATAGCCAAAGAGAAAGGATGGAGTATTGATGAGAAAGGTTTCAACGAAGAAATGCAAAAACAAAAATCCCGATCCAAATCAGCAGCGGCCAAAGAAACGGGAGATTGGGTTGTTGTTAACGAAATTGATAAAGTAGAATTTATTGGCTATGAGTTTTTAGAAGCTACTTCTAAACTTGCCAGATACAGAAAGATCAAACAAAAAAATAAAGAATTATTTCAACTGGTATTGGATAAAACCCCTTTCTATGCCGAAAGCGGAGGACAGGTGGGAGAGACTGGTATCATTGAATCTAATGGAGAGAAGATTTCTGTCATTGATACAAAAAAAGAGAATGACTTGATCGTTCATTACACCGAGAAATTACCAACTCAATTGGATGGCGATTTCAAAGTGAGTATTAATTCCTCCAAGCGCATGCTTTCCATGTGCAATCACTCAGCAACTCACTTGCTACATGCAGCTTTGCGTCAGGTATTGGGCAAGCACGTTGAACAGAAAGGATCGTTGGTAAGTGAAAAGATTCTGCGTTTCGACTTCTCTCACTTTGCAGCGATGACAGACGAAGAGTTAAAAAAAGTGGAGAAGATCGTCAATCAAAAGATTCGTGAGAACATTCAATTGAATGAACAACGTAATGTTCCTATAGAAAAGGCTAAGACCTTCGGGGCAATGGCTTTGTTTGGCGAAAAATATGGAGAGTTTGTCCGCGTGATTACATTCGATCCTAAATTCTCAGTTGAACTTTGTGGAGGCACACATGTTCCTGCTACAGGTCAAATTGGTTTGTTTAAAATATTAGCCGAGAGTTCAGTTGCTGCCGGTGTAAGAAGGATAGAAGCTGTAACTGCCGATGGAGCGGAGCAATTCGTAAATGAAGAGATAGGAATGCTTAACGAGGTAAAAGCTATTCTCAAGAATTCGAAAGACGTTATTTCTGCTGCTAAGAATTTAGTGGAAGAGAAGCATCTTTTAGAGAAGAAGCTGGAAGTATTGTATCAGCAACAAGCCAATCATTTGAAAGATGAACTTGTTAAGAAGGCAATTAAATCAAATCGATATACTTTGGTGCTGGAAAAAGTATCCGTGCCCAATGCCGATGTATTGAAGAATATTGCTTATGCTTTGCGCAATCAATTCAGTGATCTATTAATGATCTTGGCCGCTGACGTGGATGGAAAACCACAGGTAGCTGTCATGGTTGGGGAAGCACTTGAGAAGACCAATAAATTTCATGCAGGCAATATGGTGAAAGAACTGGCAAAAGAAATTGATGGTGGCGGTGGAGGCCAGCCTTTCTTTGCCACTGCTGGCGGCAAGAACCTGGCAGGGTTGGATAAAGTGTTAGAAAAAGCACGTATTTTAGTAGGCTAAAGTTTTCCGTTATGAAAAGCGAAGATAAGATTGTTGAATTGTTGTCAGAGATGTTGCACAAGTTCGATGTTTTGAACGACAAGGTCGAGAATTTAAACACCGAAATGAAAACGGTCAATAAGAGACTGGGTAGCGTAGAGAAGGAAATCGTTAAGTTGAATTTGATTTCAGCGCAAAACTCTAGGGCATTATTAAAACTTGGTGACAATAATGATCGGATTAAAAGATTAGAGAAGGCCGTCTTTAAATAGTAATAGTTTACTTGTATTAAAACGAGATGCGTATGACACAATTGACTATCGAAATAAATGATAATAAGGCTCTAAAACTCATAGAGGATTTGGAAGACTTGAAATTGATTAAAGTTTTAAGAGGAAAGACTAATGAGAAGCCATCAAGAAAAAACTTAACCTTAAAGACTAATGATGCAATCAGTAAAGTGAAAACAAGCAAGAAATTATCAGAAAGGCTGGCAGGAAGCTTATCAGAAAGTCAAGCTAAAAAATTGGATAGGGAGTTGGAAAAAATCAGAGGTGAATGGCAAAGAGGTATTTAATAGACACGAATGTAATCATCGATTTTTCTGCTAATCGCATTCCAAAAATTGGAAGTGAGCTACTCTCAAAATGTTTTGATGAAGACCCTCGAATTTCAATCATTACAAAGATTGAACTATTAGGTTTTCCTTTCGTCACACCAGTAATTATTGATTTAGTTAAGGTATCCTCAATAATCGGATTAACCGATGAAATAGTTGACAGGACTATTCTGATTAGAAAGCAGCATAAGATAAAATTGCCTGATGCGATAATTGCCGCAACTGCAATGGGTTCAGAGTTAACCCTCTTATCCAGAAATTCCGCTGATTTTAGAAAGATTAAAGGACTCGATTATTTGGACTTGTTTCAACTTTAGTTTCATTCAATGAATCCAAATATTCGTAGCAAATACACCGTAATCATTGGCCTTGAAGTCCATGCCCAGCTTTTAACGAAAAGTAAAATCTACAATTCTGATTCGGCAGCGTATGGAAGTGCACCAAATACCAACATTAGTGTCATTACCTTGGCGCATCCAGGCACTCTTCCCAAGTTGAACAAACGCGCTGCCGAGTTTGCCATTAAGATGGGTCTGGCGTGTCATAGCAACATTTCGCGCTACCAGATCTTTGATCGTAAAAATTATTTCTATCCCGATCTCCCGAAAGGATATCAACTCACACAAGACAGAACACCCATTTGCGTTGGCGGATATATTACTATCCATACGAAAGCTGGAGAGGAGCGCAATATAAGCCTTCATCGGATTCACATTGAAGAAGATGCAGGCAAATCAATACACATAGAGGAAGAAGCCGATACGCTATTGGATTTTAACAGATCTGGCGTACCGCTAATTGAAATTGTTACCAATCCCGAAATAAAAAATTCTGATGATGCCGGGGCATTGCTGACTGAAATACGAAAGCTTGTTCGCTACCTGGATATTTGTGATGGCAACATGGA
>JANOLM010000450.1:0-1864 GCA_031419815.1 Bacteroidia bacterium | reverse complement strand
CAAATGAGCTCTCATGAAGTTCGCCATGTCCAGCGCAGTTGTTGAGGCTGCCCCAACAGGAGCCAATGGAACATATTCAAAAGGCTTCTCTTTAAACTCTCCATCTACAAAGACATAGCCCTTCGACATATTACTTTTTAGCCGCATTGGCAGCGGCTGCCGAAAAGTTGTTGATGTCATCGCCAACGGATTCAGAATATTTTTTTCCACATAGTCAATCCAGTTCATTCCTGAAACTTGTTCGACTATGTATGCCGCCATGCCTGTTCCATGATTTGAGTAGGAAGACACTTCTCCGGCAGGTCTTACTCTTCCTGGAATTTCCTTAACCAGAATTTCACCTAGACGTTTAACTTTAGAAGAGTCCTTCGCGAAAAGCCCAATCACTAAGTCTTCAAAACCTGGTGAGTGCGTCATTAGATGTTTGAGTGTAATGGGTTCTTTGTAAGTAGCGGGTATTTTAAAATCCTTAAGGTATTGGTTGATGTCAACATTCAAATCAAGTTTGCCTTGCTGCACCAATTGCATAACTGACGTCCAGGTAAACAACTTGGAAATTGAACCTATCCGAAAAAGTGTTTCGCTAGCAATAACGGGTGTTTGTTTTTTTACATCCGAAAATCCATAGCCTTTTGCCAAAAGAATCCTTCCGTCCTTGACCACACAAATCGTGGCACCTGCAATATGCTTATCGCGAAGGTGGGTTTGGACAACACCATCCATAAAATAAAGTATATCAAGTGAATCTAATTTTGCCTGAGATCTGCTACAGAGGGCTGCGCCTAGCAGAACGAAGAGAAGGATAATTTTTTTCATATTAGGAACAGGACTTTACCTTTTAAAGGTAGTAAAAAGCAAAGCCAAAATATCTGCTTTGAGCAGATCACCGTGTGGTTCCGATTGCCTGTTGGATTTACCTTTGAGGCGCCATGTGAACTATGTGTTAAGATTTTTACTGCAAAGTCCACAAACGGGTAAATCATGCAGAGTTCGTAGAAATCCAATTCTGCTATCTATCCAGCCAATCTTTGAATTCCTGTACCCTTTCGCGCGCTACAATTACATCGTTGTCGTCTGAAGTTTTTAAAACAAGCTTTAAACGTGAGTTAGTGTAACTGATCATGTCCTGAATGGAGTCGGCAGCGACTAAATATTTTCTATTGATACGAAAGAACCGATCGGGGTTGATCAAACCATCCAACTGCTCGATGGTGAAATCCAAAATATGCTTCCGTCCATCTTTTGTTTGAGCAAAAGTTGTTTTTTCCAAACTAAAGAAAAACAAAATTTCCGCTACTTCAATTGACTTTAAGTGCTCGCCCACTTTAACAACAAACCGTTCTTTGTACTTTTTGGTAAGCATTTGCACTGCCAGACCTATGCTTTCCAACATTTTATCTGGCGCGGAACCTTTGGCTCCGTTTAATGATTCAAATTTTTGAATAGCCGCTCGTAATTCAGTTTCATCTACGGGCTTAAGTATATAATCAATGCTATTTACCTTAAAAGCTTTTAAGGCGTACTCATCATAAGCAGTGGTAAAAATGACAGGAGACTTCACTTCGCATTGATCAAAAATGGAAAAGCTTATTCCATCAGCCAATTGAATGTCCATCAAAATAAGATCGGGCGCTGGATTTGATCGAAGCCATTGAACAGAATTTTTTACCGTGTCAATCTTTGCCAGAACTATTGCGGCCGGCACAATTGTTTTTACCAATTTTTCCAGACGCTGGGCAGCTTGCGGTTCATCCTCGATCAGCAATATTTTCATTTCTATTCTACTTCTACTATTCTACTTCTATGATAGGAAGCTTTACAATAAACTTACCGTTAGTTTCGCTTACCTCAACTGAAATTGGAC
>JANOLM010000449.1:0-15043 GCA_031419815.1 Bacteroidia bacterium | reverse complement strand
CATTTGATACAGGAAAATATGTGTGGATCACCAGCAGCAAGATAGGAGTGAGGAAAAAATTTTGAAAAACTCCTACAGGAGTGGTGGCCAGAGGCAAGACAAATTAAGGATGTTTTCTTTTGGAGGATATAATCTTTGATCAAATCCGCTGTGGCGCGGGAGAGTGTTTCGTAATCGGGGAAGATTTTAGTTGTCATTTTTGAAAGGTCATTAATTTTTGAGAGTGTCCTCGCGAATCATCTTTCGAGAATTAAGATGCTAAAGAATATAGGTTTTCCATCCCATGGAAATCTATCTGAGTATTGGGTACTTGAAGGCGTGATCGTGAATGAATCCAAGGTAATGCCGAAGACTTCAACAGGAATGCTTTCGTCTGGTACCGTTATGATCAAAGGAGGTCTTGTGAAAGAGGGTAACTTATCACCAAGATTTGTGGCGAGATCTTTAAAATAGATTTTGACCGGCTTAGTCAGGTCATTAGTGGCGAACGATAATGAAGTTACTATGTAATAGTTTTGTTTCAGGATGTTTTTCCCGTTGATTGTTTGAATTCTTCTCTCAAGGAATTCAATTTGGTTAAAACCTTTTTTTAATTTGGGAACGTTTTCAGATAAGGCAGCTAGGTCATTTTCAAGGATCCTTACAATTGAGTCCTTGGTGTTCAAGATAGTAGCAGTTGTCTCAAGTCTTTGTTTTAGTGAATCAATCGAATCATTCAGTTCATTGGTTAATTTTTGCTTAACATCTTCCAATGTATTATATCCGTATAGACCCACTATCGCTGCAAAAACTGTAAACATTGCAACCAAAAACTGAATTTTGAATTTCAATTCATAATATCTTTCTTCTGGAGTTGTCTTTTCCCCTTCCTTATGAATTTTTTTTATTTGCAAAAGGGTATATCCGTTCCATGCAGACACCACTAAAAGTGCAAATAAGATAATGACTCCAATTATTATCATAGAATTCAAATTACGTAAATCCCCGATATGAAATTTAGAAGGATAGCTCTAAAACAAAATAAAATTGCTTTTAGGGCGTCTCGATCGATAGTGATAAAACTAAAAAAGCTTCCCGATATAATCAGGAAGCTTTAAAGTCGGGGCGGCCAGATTCGAACTGACGACCTCCTGGTCCCAAACCAGGCGCGATACCGGGCTACGCTACGCCCCGAAATTTTTTACTCGCTTCTTTTTCGGGCTAACATTAACTCAAAAAAGTTTGTCACGCTTTTGCGGAACTACTCCCTGAACTAAAATAAGGCGCGAAGATATAAAAACATCTTCAATCACCAACTTCTTTTTGTGATCCCAGCTGGAGTCGAACCAGCAACCTGCTGCTTAGAAGGCAGCTGCTCTATCCAATTGAGCTATGAGACCTTCCAATTTTCAGCAAAGTCCTTGCGGAGAGGGGGGGATTCGAACCCCCGGTACAGAATAACCCGTACGACAGTTTAGCAAACTATTGGTTTCAGCCACTCACCCACCTCTCCTTTCCAAAAAGGAGTGCAAATATAACCTCGGATTATTGAATTTAGCTGATTGGAAGGTTTTTTTTTGATAAGCTGATTATCTGAGTTCTCTTCAAAATTTTTTCCTCACTCCTATCTTGCTGCTGGTAATCCACACATATTTTCCTGTATCAAATGAAAGTTCCTGGCGGCTAAGGGTGCAAGTTACGTCAAGGATGAATTGATGGCGAAATGATTTTTGCCACATGACTCCAGCCCGCTGAGATTTCAGAATGTAAATTCCTTCGGTGCTTAGTCCTGTGCCCGCTTGTATCCTTCGCTCATCTGGCGAAAAGCCAAAACCACCATTGAGTTCAAAAAAATTATCACTGTCCTGGAAGTACTTGCGAAGGGAGATATTCGAAGAAAAAGAAGTCGCTGTTAGTCTGTCCGGTGTAATATATGGACGAAACGAAATCCAATAGTCTTTAAAATACCAACCAAATGAACCTGTATAAATCATGACCTTACTGCTGGATCCAAAATATAAATAACGAATGCCGGCTGAGGCCTCCATGCTGTGCGGCAATTTGGAATGAATTTCTCCACCAAACCGGTGTCGAGGAAATATATCACTCTGTGAAAAACCATAGTTTACGTAAGCATAAACTCCGTTGGCAATGCGCGGGTAGATATCCAACTCGGGTTGGAATCCCTGTGTTGAAAAACGATTGGAGTAATTTATCCGCATGATTGCAGATCCCCATGAATTTGTCCGTGCAAGCTGTGCCGATGAATAGTGAGCGGGATCGAACGTGCGGCTGAATGCATCCAGGCCATAATTAATTCCTACAGCATATTTCAGCTGACTGATCTTTATACTCTCCCTCAACCTCACACCTTTTTCGTGGGCAGGATTAATGGTCATTAGCTTGCTAAGTGAAGCCAGGCATTCATCTTTTCTATTAAGGTCATTGAGTATGCTTGCTTTCTTATAAATAAAATCTTCCGAATTAGGATAGAAGTGTAGTCCATTGTTTACGATAATCAGAGCCTGAGCATATTGCTCGTCCCAGATTTCAACATCGGCAAGGGCGCTGATCGCATCTTCATGATCTGGTTCCTTTCCCAAAACAATTTGTAACTCTTTTCTTGCAGTGTCCCGCTGGCCATCCCAGGCGTAGGTGCGAGCCAGCAAAATTCTTACGTCATGATAATTGGGTTTTTCGCTGAGAATAGTTTGAAGTATTTCTCTCGCCTCTTCACGCTTGCCGTTAAAAGCTTTTTGTCTCGCGACCAGGAACGCTTCATCTGCGCCAACATAATCTTGTTTACTTTGCGCATCAACGGCAAGCGCGCCAACATAAAGCCAGAAGAATAAGAAGTAGTGGAATCTATACTGCATTTACCCTATTGTTTATTTATTTTTTGAACCAACTCAAGTGCCATCTCCTGATCAGGATGTAGTTTGAGGATGTCATCCAAAATCCTTCTTGCTTCTTCCTTTCTATTTAACAAAAGAAGTACTCGTGCTTTTCTTGACATCAATTCTTCGTTTAATGGATGATGGGATAATCCTTTCTCCACAATTTCAAGGCACTCCGCATGATGTTCCTGCCAATATTCAATATCTGCCCAAGCTGCAAAAGCATCGGCATAGGTTGGCGCCCGTTGCAGCGTCTGACTGATATAAAGTTTGGCACTATCATACTTCTGCGACCACCCGTATGTTCTGGCCAGTAAGATGCGCGCATCATGGAAGTTGGGACTTTTATTCAAGAGAGATTTCAAAATCGCTCTGCTTTCAAAATAATTCTTTGTCAGACTAAGTGAGCGTGCTTTTTCAAACATCTCATCGGGTGTTAGGCGTACAAGCGCTTGAGACTCTATGAAATCCTGCTCCGCTTTTGTTGTCTGAAGAGAAATACGGTGTGTAGGTGGCCTTTTGTCCAGTTGGTTATTATTGCAGGCATAGAGGGTATTGGCCTTAAATACTTTTAACTTTTTAATAAGACGTTTTTTAATATCGCTATCCTGTAGGGGTTCTAGTTCCATATTGGGGTGTATTTTATACAACCTTTCTCCCGAAAGAAAATAGTTGCCCTCCACGTAGTCTATAGTTTCATTCTTATTCCTGATCATAGCAAGATCAAGGTTGCTCGAAAATTTTGTATCGGTTGATAGAGGCCCTGATATAAAAGGCATTTGCTCAGGGAACCTTAGACCATAATCAGATGAAAGCAGATTCAACAAAGAGGGTGTAATGTCAGAGTGAATGGCAAGTGATGAAAATGATTCGGGCTGACTTAACAGCGGAGAGTATATAATCAAGGGTACATGAAAACGATCAATTTTTTCATGTGGAGGGAGTGGGACCAGCCGGTGATCTCCGGTTATAACAAGAATAGTATTTTTAAAATCATCACGCGACTCGTAGTAGCGAATTAAATCGCGAATTGCTTGATCTGTATACAGTAGGCAGGAGAAAATGGATTTATGATCTCGCGCTACGCTATACTTTTCCTCGCTCCATTGAAGTTGCTTCAGACGTTGCTCGAATATGGAATCATAGGCTCTATCCGGAACATTAAATGGTTCGTGAGTTGAAAGGGTAAGGTATACATCTATTCGTGGCCCTACTTTGTTATCCAATAGCTTAGCAGCTAAGGAAAATACTTCACGGTCTGAATATCCCCAGGAAGAAACTTCATCCTCAAAAGAATTTGGGGATTTGGTTTGATCCAACATATTATCAAAGCCCTGGTATTCGAGAAAGATATCTTGATTGTCAAAATTAGGGTTCCCTCCGTAAAAGAAGTTTGCTGTATAGTCATACGGTTTTAGAAGACTAATAAAGGTTTGATGATCGGGCATGTCTGTACCGTAACTCATAAAACCTTCGCGGGCGTATGGTAAAGAACCGAGGATACTTGGCAGGGCACCAAAAGTGCGCCCGGCATTACTTAAAAAATTATTCCAGTGCAGGCTTTTTTCAGAGAGTGAATCCAGGAAAGGTGTGAAGCCACCGTATGTCGCATCGGATCCTGTAAAATCGCGTCCCAGTCCCTCAACAATAACAAATACAAAATTTGGATAGTCTTCTGACTTGTTGAAAAGCTTTGCAAAACCATCCTCGTAGTTTATCGGATGAAGCAAAGGAAAATCATTTTCTTGTATTTCGGAAGTTGTAAAATCCTGAACATAATCAATTGTGCGCTCAAGGAAATAATACGTTTTATTAACGGAAATGTAATACTCAATGTCCCTTTGAAATTTCTCTGGCACAGCAGCGTGAGGGAGTAGCCAGGCGATCATAAATAGACTCGAAATTCCTATTACAAAAGCAAATGATTTCTTCTCAAAAAAGTCATGGCTGAATTTTATAAAAATAGCTATGGCTATTGTTAGTAAAACAACCAGTGCAATAATTGGGTACCATTGCCAGCCACCCGATGAACCCACTGTAGTTATCATATCAGCAAGAGAGTAGCCAAGCAAATCTGTGCTGAGTGGCGTAAACGTAATTGAAAAGTATTGAACGGTAACAAAGGTGAGCAGCAGCAGAACGGTAAATGCAATGACGCTAAGGGTGTAGGCTATTCTGGGAAGAATGATAGCTATAACCAGGTGGAACGCTAACACATACGAAACCAATAAAAAAGCAAAAATCAGATCGTACGCAAGAGCACTAAACGTAAGGAAGGTAACATTTATTTCTTTCCCCATCCTGTTATTCAATAGCATCCATTCGTAAATCCTCAGCACCAGGAACAAAGTTGAGAAGTGAAGCGCAGCAGGAATGAATTGTCTTAATGATTGCTCAACGCGTCTTTTCATGACTCAATTATTGATAGGGTTGGCAAAACTACTTTTCTGTTAAAGCCCTGGCGGGTCATTTCACCCCAGCTTTTTTTCCCTCTTATCAAATCAATATTCCCCCGTATGCCCCACCATACCAGGCATGGATGAAACCAGACGGGTTCTATTAATGCCGTTAGTACGAGTTTTAAAATATCCCGCTTACGCTTATATTGATGATATGAAAATTCCTCAGCCAATAATGCTACCATCGAAATCATAAATGAAAACGCATAGACAGCAAAGAGTAGCGTAAGGGTAGGAACGATACTTACTTTGCCCAAAGAAATCAGCAGCAGAACAAAAAGCAATCCTGAAAACTCGATTAATGGAGCCAGCCATTCAAAAAAAAGCCAAAAAGGATAACTTACCATACCCATTAGTCCGTAGGTGGGATTAAAAAAAATCTTTTTATGAAGATTTAAGGTTTCAAATGTGCCACGTGTCCAGCGGTTACGTTGTCGTCCTAAAATTTTATAATCTGAAGGCGCTTCCGTCCAACAGAGCGGCTCTGGAATGTAGACTACTTTATATGCTTTTTTTTGTTGGTGCATCAGTGCCCTCATGCGAACAACCAACTCCATATCTTCACCCACTGTGTTAGAATTGTAACCACCCACCTGCAATACAATATCTTTTCGGAATAAACCAAACGCACCGGAAATCAACAGCAGGCCGTTGAGCTTACTCCATGCCATTCGTCCAATTAAAAATGCGCGTATATATTCGAGTGTTTGAAAACGCACAATCTGCTTTTCGGGTAACCGCACTTCCAGTAATCGCCCTTCTTCTACCCGACATGAGTTGACAATGCGAACGACACCTCCTGAGGCTATAACAGGCGTAGGGCTTTCTAAGAATGGCTTTACCATTTTTAATAAAGCATCGCGTTCAATAATGCAATCCACGTCAATACAGGCTACCAATTCTTTAGCGGATATATTCATACCCACATTTAGAGCATCCGCTTTGCCTCCATTTAGTTTATCTACAACCGTCAATTTTTTGAACGCACGATTCTTTGATTTATAAACACTCAGTACAGCCTTTGTGCGTATGGTGTATTGCACATGATAGGGCACTTTTACCAGTTGAAACCCTTCTATTAATTTTTGTAACGTATCATCTTTGCTTCCGTCATTGATAATAATCACTTCTAAATTATTATACATGATGGATAAAAGTGATTTAACATTGTCGATAATGTTTAGTCCTTCATTGTAAGCGGGTGCCAAAAGGGATATTCCTGGGGCGAGAGGAGAAGAAAGAATGGTTTTATACTCAGATACGAATCCTTTTTTAAGGTATCGGTTTAATTCAACGAGAGAGATAACGGCTAGTATCAGATACGATAAGGTAATAGCAACTGCATAAAAAATAAAAAATGCATTGAAAGCTGAAATTAAATAATTAGCCAGTGCTGTCATTGAAGAAGAGGTTCCTTTATGTGCGCATAAATACTTTCAAATTCATGATCATTATTCAGGTTAAAATCAATGAGAAAATCCCGGATACTAAGCTTCAGTTTGTGCAAGGCACGCATGGCCTCCATTCGGACTTTATATGGGCCATGAATCATATGCCAAGTCAAAAAAGATGTATGCTGTTCTTTATTACCGATCTTAGCCAATACCTGAATGATTTGCACGGATAATGCATCATTCATCATGTTATTTTTACCTAGTTGTCCAATTGACTCCGCGTATTGACTTGCGCCTATATCGCCCAATGCGTTTGCAGCTAACCCTGCAATTTCCAAATCATTATCCCTTAACAGGGAAGCAAGGCGCGGTATGGCCGCAGACTGCCTGAATTGATAGGCCATGTTAATTGCGAATTTTTTTACCTCTTTGTTTGATGCCGTGAACCAGTAGTGAAATTTTGGAAGACGCTCAGCAGGTAATTTTACTAAGTGCTTATGGATAATAAGTTGCATCCATGGTGAAATAGAACCGGCATAACCCCGCATTAATGAAAACGGCATGATGCCCCCTAATCGAACCATGGCAATAAAACTTTCCTGACGAACTATTTTATTCCTATGATGAAATAGCAATTGTATGGAGGGCAATGCATCTGTACATTCCATTTCGGCCAGTTCCTGCAGGCCTTTTACTTTTCTTAAGGAACTACCGTGTTTAAGCTTTGTTCTACTTACTTTTTTAAGCCCCAGCCGAATATAAATCTTTCGAAGCATGATAGCCGAACGACCCGACAGATTCTGTTTATTGGCTATCAGTAGATCAATCAATAATTGTTTGCGAGCAGAACTGATGAGTTGGTTCCGCAATTCTGTGAGGTTGTAGTGCCATGAAAAATGATGCGTATCTTCATTTGAATTTTCAAGAATAATAAAAGCGTTTAGCGTTTTTTGAAATCCTTCACGCAGCCTATCATACTTCCTGCTATAGTATGTTTTACTCAGTCGGCTTATCAATATCCATATCAGAAAGGCAACCCCAACAAGTATAAAAGATACAGCAAATGCCAACACTGTTAGTTGCTCATTTAGAAAGTCGGTAGCATCGGAGTACGTCATAATTTCCGTGTCAATCGTTTAACACGCAACATTAATTCAGGCAGACTAAATGGCTTAGCCACAAAATCGTCTGCACCCAGTTCAAATGCGTGCAACACCGTATCTTCTAAACCTTCAGACGAGAAAATAAGAATGGGGGTGTTAAGCTTAAGAGTTTGACGCACAAAAGTGATCACCTCCAAACCAGAGTGATACGGCATGTTAATATCGGTTAGGATTAGATCGAACTCTGTATTCTTAAGAGTAGTGAGTGCCTCTCGCCCATCTGCTGCGGTAAAGACTTCACCAAGATTCTCACGAGACAGTTTGAACCGCACAACACTAATCACCGCAGGGTCATCATCGCACACCAGGATTTTCATATAGCAGCTTTGTATGTTTCAAGTTTGGCTTCCAAGTCATGAATTAAAATTGTACAGAGATTGCCGAAAGCATTTACTGTAAGCAAATCAATTCCTAAAATCCCATCTTCTTTGAGACACGAATAAATGATGTCCGCTTGTTGTCGAAGCTCATCACTATCGATGCATCCGAGGGTCGTTTTCGCTTTGTGATGGGCGCTAAAAAAAATTAATGGATCCTTTTGCTTTAGAGTCAGCCCCAGACTGGCATGAAACTCAATTAGATTTTTTATAAACGAACTGACTATCTCGCAGGCAAACACAGGATCATTCTCAATGTACGTTTTTAAGTCTTTCATAGCAAACATTTTTTGAAAAGGTATTTCTCTATTTTACTGTATAATTCAGTGGGATTAAATGGCTTGGAAATAAAGTCATTCATGCCAACTTCAAAAGCCTGATCTTTTTCATTTGCCATTGCCGATGCAGTCAAGGCAATGATGGGTAAATCACGCCTGGAATAACCAGCCGCTCTAATACTTCTGGTAGCCTCGTAACCATCCATAATGGGCATTTGAAGATCCATTAACACTATATCAAAATATTGACTTTGAGCCAGTGCTATAGCTTGAGCCCCATTTAAAGCGTGGGTGATTTGAACATCCCAGTTCTTCATGATCCGTTTTGCGATAAGCGCATTTACTTCATTGTCTTCTACCAACAGAATAGAAGCACCGTTTAACGATTCAAATACTTTATGATGGATAGCTTTTTTTACACTTATTTTTTCGCTTTCCTTTAGAGGTAAGGCAAAATTCATGACGAATGAAAATTCTGAACCTTTATTTTCCTCACTTACCAATTTAATTGCGCTTCCCTGCAACTCCAACAATCGCTTACTGATGGCAAGACCCAGGCCAGTACCCCCAAACTTGCGCGTGATGGATGAATCGACCTGACTGAATTGCTGAAAGAGTAATTCTTGCTTATCGTGCGGTATTCCTATACCGGTGTCTTTTATAGAGAATGAGATCGAAGCCTGGTGAGCGGTAAGTTCTTCCAGTTGAAGATCAATGACCACCTCACCCTTGTGTGTGAATTTGATGGCATTGCTCACCAGATTGTTCAATACTTGTGAAAGACGCACTGGATCGCCCATTACAATCTCAGGGGCATCGTCATCGTGTTTCAGCTTTAGTCTGATTTGCTTATCCTGAGCTTTTAACTGATTAGCATTTTTAATTTCAGATAACAATTCAGTTAAATTGTATGGGATGTTTTCAAACGAAATGCATCCGGCCTCAATCTTGCTAAAGTCGAGGATGTCGTTTACAATAGACATTAGATTATTAGCACTAAACTTTAACGTTTTTAGGTAATCTATTTGATGTGGTTGCGGGTCTTCCTCCAACATTAGATGTACAATACCAGTAATGCCGTTGAGAGGCGTGCGTATTTCATGACTCATAGTAGACAGGAAATCGGCCTTAGCCTTAACGGCCTCTTCCGCTTTTTTCATTTCATGCATTAACTGTTGTTGCTGTTTCTTCAATTCCAATAAGCTTACTACAGAATGGCTTAACACCGTGAGAGCCTCCCGCTGTTTGTCTGTTAATTCACCAGGCTTCTGATCAATGACGCACAAAGCACCTATTCGATAGCCATCGGGCGTAATAATCGGAGCTCCTGCATAAAAGCCAATGTTGGGATAGTTGACAACTAAGGGATTATTTTTGAACGTGTCATCAAGTGACAAATCTGGTATTTCCAAAATAGAATCGGTAAGAATGGTCTTGTTGCAGAACGCGATCCTACGCTCAGTGGATTCAATTTCCGTTCCCACTCTCGACTTAACCCACTGATTCTTTTCGTCAATAAAAGTGATAAGGGAAATAGAAACGTTGCAGATAATGGAGGCAAGTTTTGTTATTTCATCAAACTGCTTTTCAGAAAGCCCATATTCAATAGAATAGCTTTTCAATGATGCAAGCCTTTCCTGTTCCATGTCAGTTGAGTTTGATGTGGAGCTGTTCATTTTTAATAAACCATTTTAATTGACAGATGCATATCATGAGGAGCAGGAAGACTGCCACCGAAATACGGCCACAGCATATAATAAACACCTGTGGAGCATATTACACTTCGGGTTATCTTAATCGGTTCCTGATGGTTGAGCGTAAACACATAGGCATTTTCTATTACTTGAATCTCATACCGGTTTTCTTTTCCGATATCAACCGTTCCTAAAAATTGTTCTACCCTATTTCCATTCACATAGCAATACGCATAAATTTCAAGCCTGTCATTAAACCATTGCCAGGCAAACCTCGCGCTGTTTTCATGATGCAGTGAATTGCAGTCTGAAAATCCCATTAATTTATTTTTATTATTCTGGTGTCCAGCCTCTTCAAATACATAGCGACAGGATTCATCAAACGTGGCAAAAAATGTAAGTCTGCTCGATTGCAAACTCTCTACTATTTTTGGAGTTGCGTAATGTTCTCCCTGCCGAAGATCAAACCTGCGGTATAAATCCTCTTCTGGTTCGCAGCTTGTCGAGGCTATCATCAGGCTCCATGCGAGTAAACAATACAATAGTTTCATAATGTCAACAGTATTAATAATGAAGTACATACAAACTCAGTCATAAAAATGGAGAACAGTAACAAACTGAATTTGTACTTCTCTCTCAGGAATATCTCTGATTTAGTACGCGCTAAAAATGCGATCGTATTCATAAGGATATCAGATTAAATAAGTGAATGTGTGCCTTTAAGGAGAAAGCAGGATAGCCTTGTCGATAGCTGCTCCCAACACTTACGGCAGCCCATTTTACTAGCCTCACTTTGGTTTCAAGAGAAGGCGCGATCATCAAAAAGTTTTCATTCATAAGTCCAACTCTTATGTGTGCATAAAGTGTAATCCTTTGCGACTTCGCCAATGGTGCATTTAGATAGACACCATACCATTCACCTTTGTCTACTTCATTGAATGATCTTTCAAAAGGAGGAGTTGTAATTTTAGTTTGATAGAACACACCCAGAGACCACTGTTTTTTAGTTTGATATCCTGAAGCAAAATGAGATTCAGTACCAGATACAGTGCGCTCCAAACCAGAACTGATCACCAGTTGCTGGGCATAGACATCCATTGTTAAAATCAGGAAGAATATAGAAAGTGATGCTTTCATAACTCTAGTGGTTAGGTATCAAAACAAGAAAAGTAGATCCTGCATTCTCGATAGACTTAAAGATCAAGCGCGCCCCATTTTTATCAACCAATTTGCTCACCTGAAAAAGACCCATACCTAAACCCGTAGATTCGGTAGAGGCCCGATAGAATGGCTGGAAAATTTTTTGCTGGAATTCTGTGGGTATACCCATACCATTATCACTAACCTCCAACAGGGTAAACTTCTTTTTCGTACTGATTTTGACTGCGATACATTTTTTCTTTTTTCTGTTATCCTGAAAAGCAATGGCGTTGCTTAACAAATGCTTCAGTATAAGTGAAAATGTGTAGCGATCAATGAACCAGGGCTTTGTGACCCGCACCTCTTTCTTTACGATAATGTTCTTTGCCACAAGTTCTTCCTGAAAATTTTCAAGAATATCATTCGCAAATTGTTCGCAATCCGTTTCTGTGGGAACAGGTGTATAATGACTTGTCACCATGAATTCTTCCAGAGAATGGATAAGCTTATCCATTTTGTCAGTGCACTCATTAATTTTTTCAAAGCACTTATGGATTTCATCGTGATGGGGGAAGCACTCAGCCACTTTTACGAGGCCCTTGATTGAAGATACCGGGGCACGCAAATCATGCGAACAACTTAGGATAAAATGATCAACCAATTGATTAGCGTTCATGGCTGTTGAGGTTTAATGGTTTTTACTTTCCGCTAAAATGATTCGTACCAAAACTTATACCCAAGTTGAAGCTCACCTGATTTGAAACGGTGGTTTGCGTAAAGGCCGATGATGATCGTGTAGTAAAGGGGTTGCTGTATTTTGCATCTGCAAAAATCTTTACAAAGTCATAATCATCTAAAAGGCTCACCTCTACACCAATTCCAACCGAAGCATTGTATACATCCAGGTAACCAAGGTAAGGCTCAATAGAAACACTGTAATTGATGGGACCTGATTGATCACCTACATAATAGCCGTGCAGCTTATGATAATTTTTTGCGATTGCGCCTATCAGGTACGGCTCTACTTTTACAGCTCTTTTTGTAATGGCACGAATAGGGTAAAAATTTGAACTGAACTCCGCTAGTAATACATCTGTAGTGTGTGCCACCTGAATATTGGAGTAATAATAACCCACGGCCAACTTTGCTTCAAACGCCTTATTGCCCCACAACACGCCAAGCGATCCGCCTTCATTAACTAAATTCATATTGTCAATGGCGGAAAGGTTACTGTGCAGTGTGCCTGACCGCATTCCAAAAGAACCAGTAAGACCTATGTGATCCTTTTTCTCCATTCCAAATTCCTGCGCTTGTGCCGCAAAAACTATAGATGCTGCGAAGAGAGTCAAAATCAGCTTTGCTGCTCTTTCGGAAATATTTTTTTTCATAGCCTTTCGTTTTTTGTTGAGTCAAAGGTGGGCTGTATGACAAGCGAATCCGACAGGGGAATCCTGATTTACTAAAAATCAGATATTTTGAAGAATTGATCGTTAAAATGAATGGATGCTGTGCCAAGTGTCATTATCCAGCGTTGAATTGCATTAAAAAGCAATTCATTGCATAAGGGAAACCCTGAGTTGAGCTAGTAAGTTAATTGCGTGTTAATCAGGAAACGTGATGAATTAGTCTGATCGTAGAACTTAGTAATATTACTACGCGGTTATTCAATTGAAATAATATTGTGCTTGATGGCGTCCTTAATAAGCTCCGTTGTATTCTTTAAGCCAAGCTTTTCGCCCCTCCTCAGCCTTCTTAATCAGGTATTGTTGATAAGTAAAACATTGCCTAAGGATTGTAACCATTACTAAAGACGTGCGGCTATTAACTTTTTATGAAATTAAGGTAGGGATTTTTTTAATAAACATAAAGCGCTCAAAGGTGTGCGGAACTTGTAAACTCAATCACCCTTTCAAATTTTACGAGACCGAATGTATTGCGCTCCTCTCCTTACCTGTTTTTGAGCCTTATTCCTCCCTTGCAGCTTATTTCTAAGGGCTACCCTGATTTTTTAAAATTAAGAGATCCCCTGTCGGATTCGAGTGTCATACAGCTCACTTTTGATCCAACAAAAATCAATCACCACAGACGTTTATCTCTGTGGCTTTTGAACAAAAACAGGGATTCCAAAACTTAAAAATTAAAGTTATGATAACCACCAGACAATCCAGAACAAGGCCAACCAACGCATTACTGCTCACTATTCTATTTATTATTTTGGGCATCTATTCATGCACAGCGCAGCACAAGCAAAGGATTACTAACATTGGGTACGAAGTATCTATTGGTATTCATCGGTTCTTTATAGATGACAATCAGGTTACCCTAAAAAATATTCGTCCTCTTACCAGAGGAGCTTCTACGGGCATTTATGTAGGAAATGATCTAATGTCGCTTCGGTTCAGAACGGGATATTATTCCTCCACCGACCGAGTAAAGGGTAAATTGACTGTTGAGGAATGTGATTTACTGATGGATTTTTATCTGCTTGAATTCTTTCGCTCGAAAAAGAACGTGCTTGACATTTATTTAACGACTGGCTTTAGTTATAATCGTTTAAGCGTAAAAAAACCATTGGATATTGTTTTAGCTTCTGATAATTCCGCCTCTGATGTGCCTCATCACAAAAATTATCAAGTGATCGGACTTGGAATCAAGTATATTCCCGCTAACGGAAAAAGATTAACTCATTTTTTCTGCGAAGCAATTTTTTACAATTCCATTAAGTTAGATGCTGTTTCTGATATGAATGTGTTTATAAACTTTGGCATCAAAAAAAGAGCCTTTAACTGAAAACGGGTCGAAGAAAAAGAAGTTGCTGCTGACGTCCATTGTAATGTAGGGACAAAACAAAAGATAAGTCCGATAGTTGAATAATGTTCTACTTTTTCTTAAAGAACAACGTGCTTACTGATCCATCTTTTTCACTAACATTCTTTAACTTGATGGAGGAGTCAGTGAATTCAACCAGTTCCCAATCTTCCTGAAGATCATTGAATGGAGCCTCTTCGAAATCAAATTCGAGCTCCAAAAACCCCTCATCGCCATAACTTTGCCAGGTGCCCTTGACTAAAGAAACCCCATCCGTAGCTGATGCAGTTCTATCACTAAAAAACTTTAACACAAAATCAGCAAATGCCTTTGTTTTATCTGTCCCATTAAAAAAGTAGGTTATCTCCCAATCACTGGCAAGTAATGCATTAATTAATGCAGCGTCATCTGCATCGTCATCATTGTGATCGCTATCATCGTCTTCATCGCAATCATCACTGGCATTTTCAATCACGCCTTTCAGTTGATCATTATTATTTATTGTAATTTCCTTTCCATCAAACAGAATTACAGTAATCGGAAACTTAAAGCCCACCAAATCGCCTTCCTCCTGTGTATCAAAAAACCTATACAACTCCCCATCATCGTTGATCGTAATGACGTCCGATAACTGATTCTTAGAATCATAGACAGAGAAGGTTAAAGGATATTTAAAATCAACGCATTCGATGTCCTCATCAAATCCGTCTTCCTTGCATAGTTCAATAGTCCTTTCTAACTCTTCTTCATTTCTAATGATCAACTCCGTATAATCAGCCTGTGTGACCTTGACAGGAAAAATGATACGCAACGTGTCATCATCATTTTCGAACTCGTCTAAAATGCGTTCCACG
>JANOLM010000448.1:0-1770 GCA_031419815.1 Bacteroidia bacterium | reverse complement strand
CCAAGTTCTGCTGAGTTAAGTGTTTTTGCATCCCACAAAGCAATGAGTACATTGTTGCCTTCAGCAAGCAATCCATTAGGACCAGCTTGCCCAGTAAGCCACTTGGTAAACGATCCATTTTCTAACACCAATACTTCACCAGCGCCTGTATCGCTCACATATACTTTACCATCACTGCCAGTCGTAATGTCGTTTAAGAATTTTGAGCCTTCTGCAACAAAGGAGTTTAAAACTTTTCCGGCAGCAATATCAATTTCATGCACCCGGTCAATATCGGCTACATATAATTTTCCTTGATAAATACCCAGGCCTTTGGGGGCATCCAAACCAATAATCCATTTTGCATCGGTTATCTTTCCATCCAGCGATACTTTCGAAATAAAACCGTTGCCATCTTTAGCATCAGGCACTCCGTTGATGTTGGCTACATACAAAATATCATTAGCCTCATCATAGATTACAGATTCCGAAGTCGTGAGTAATGTGTCCGTTTGCCATTTAAGTGTAAGGGTTGGTACACTGGAAACGGTTTCTGCTTCTTTTTTTGGCTGACAAGCCCATGCTACGCAGATGAGCAGGAATGGAATAAGCTTTTTCATAAGTTATTTTTTAATATGAGGGATAAAGAGTCTAAAGCATCGATTTGGTTCTGCCTAGTAAAGTCAACTCCACGACAACAATATTCTTATTATAATTGGTGTAAAGCAACTTAATATAGTCCAGGTTTTGCATGTCATTGGCAATCTCAAACCCTTTTTGAAATTCAGAAGCATTGTATTTTAGAAACTCCATGATATTTCCGGTGCCTCCGGTTTTTACGAGGTGCTTGAGTATATCCAGTTGAGTTTTTGGGGGAATCAAATGCAGGTTTTTACGGCTTTAGCTACTGACAAAGGCAAATATTGTAACTTTGTGTCGTTAAACAAATTCTTTTATGAAAGGAGTCAGTTACCTAACAGATAATAAGAACCGAAAAAAGGCGGTGGTGATTGACCTTAAAATTTTAGAGAAAGATGAGGAGTCAATTCACGAGTTCATAGATGTACTCGTTGCCGAATCCAGAAAGAACGATAAATTGATAGATTGGGAAGAAGCAAAACGTCAGCTTAAGAAAGCTGGTAAGTTGTGAAGTACCAGATTAAAATCCGCAAAGAAGCCCTTAAGGAACTTACACATTTACCAGCCAGAGTAAATAGCAGGATTACTACTGCAATTGATCAGCTTTCAGAAAATCCGCGTCCAGTTGGAAGCAAGAAACTTAAAGGAGAGAAAGAGTATCTGTGGAGAATTCGTGTTGGTGATTATCGTGTGATTTATTTAATAGAAGACACTATCCGAATAATAGAAATCAGAAAAATCGGCAACCGAAGAGATATTTATCACTAAATGCTACTTGAGCTTTAAGGTGTTTCCGCCCTCAGCGAGTTAATCCACCCAGCAATTTTCAAAGCTTCATCCTTTGGCACTTGCGGCATGGCGGCCATGGGCGTTTCATGCTCAGGCCAGTTCTTAGGTTCAGGTGTATAGATTAATTGTACCATCCGTTCGTTGCTATATTTACGTTTGGCAATGTCTGCAAATGATGGCCCTACTTGCCTTTTGTTTGTTTGATGACAAGCCGTGCAGGTGTTCTTCACCAACAGTGGTTCAATTTCAGCATAGGTTAATTTCTTGGTTGATGTTGAAACAGTTTTTGGTTTAGCTGGTGTAACAGCTAGTTTGGCAGTACGCTTGATGCTCAATTCACCAACAGGCAGTTTTGCTCCTTCC
>JANOLM010000447.1:0-3121 GCA_031419815.1 Bacteroidia bacterium | reverse complement strand
CCTGCCGGGGTCGGCATTTTTTTCGGTGAGACAGGAGGCGAGAAGTGCAAAAACTGACAGGTAAAGAATTTTTTTCATCGGCTTAAAATTCAATCGATAAGATTTCTATTTAGTTGTTATTGCCTTTGTGATTTTTTAACTACTTATTTTAACAAACTAGTTGATCAATTTCTTTGGACTAAAATGTGGAATCACTAAGCCGAAGTTAAAGGTTACATTATTATGACGATAATTGGATGGTACGAATGCGCGACCAAAGAGTGCCTCACTATTACTGCGAGTGGATTCATTCACTACATTGTTTAGTCCGTATTGATACCGGATATTGCCTGTAAGGTAAAAGGCTCCGGTCCGGATTTTTGCGCCAACTGCAATAATTACTGAATAGGCCAATGAATTATAGGAAGATTTTGTGTCAATGGCTGACCCGGTAATGGTATTCCTATCTATAACTACTGTTTGGATTTCTGTGGACGAATTCAGCAAATAGCTGATTCCAGGGCCTATTCCTATGTAGGGATTAAATTTACTTTCCATGATTTTATATTGTCCTAACAGGTTAAGGTCAAGCCACGCCTGTTTTTGTAAATTTTCCTCCAGGATAAAATTGGGATTATCTGGGTTTTCATCTTTATAGGTCAATTGTGGATTAGAATAAATGTAGGAACGGACGGTATACCCTATTTCGGGTGCAATTGAAAACTTTTTGATAAACCCGAAAAAGTCTTTTTCAAAGACTAAGGCCGCTGAAACATTAAATTTAGGGGTGTACTTACCATATCCCAAAGCACTGCCACCCACATAAAACATTTCTGAAATGGCTGGCATGGTAGAGGTTAATCCGCCTGTAAAACCAAATCGGAATACCGGATCAACCCTAAACTTGCGGTATAAGGCAATAAACTCTGCAGGGTCAACGGCATCATTGGGTTTAAAAAAATTATCTGCATTCAATAGCTCCAGCATAGCGGCATCCGCTTTTTCGGGTTCTTCCAAATAGATGTAGGCGAGTGTTAAATATTTATAAGCACTCACTTTTTGAGGTGTATCAAACCCGCTCTTCAGACATCCTGCCATCAAGGATTCTAACTCATGCAACCTTCCTTGTTCGTAAGTCGATTGTACAAGCCGCAGTGTTTGGGCGCAAGAGGAGGCCTGTCCGAATACCTGACTAGAAAGTGTGATAAGTGAAAGGAAAGTAATGCCAACTATGTATTTCATTTCGTTAATCGTTAATCGTTAAAAGTTAATCGTTGTTGGCTGTTCCAATCTCACCCCCTATTAACTATTAACGGATAACAGACTACTTATAATTAGCTGGATAATTATCACACGTTTTCACATATTCAAGGTCTGCTCCAACATGCTCATCCCATTCTCCTTTGCTTATATTCCGTTTTACATATTTGCATAAGAGCCCCGACATGGTTTCTATTTTGGTAGGCCAGGCGTGAATTGTTTCATTTGCTTTTGCATTGATACCACTGCTGCTGCTATTGATGCCCACCAACAATTGTTCATCATCCGGTGAAAATGTTGCGCTCCACACCCAGTCTGAGTGGTCGCTAAGCACAATGGGTTGTTTGTTTAAGTCTTCCCAATTCCAAAGCCTTACTGTCTTATCTCTGCTTGTAGTAGCCAGGAATTTTCCAGCATGATTAAATCGGATCTGCTCAATATGGGCAGTGTGACCCGAGAGAATCCGAGGAGGCAAACTAGAATCCTCCGTAACTAATCTCACCAGACCGTCATTATCTCCAATAACTATTCTTCGGCTGTTATCAGGTGCGTAAGCCAGGGTAGTAAGTTCAGTGGGGTTTTTAAATAATTCCTTAACAGCAAAATTATTTTTCACATCCCACGAGTAAAGAACTCCGTTGCTTGCGGTACCTGCAATTCTATTTCCATCCGGACTTAGTGCGATATCTGTAATCTTCTGCTTTGATGCGATGACTTCTCTTGCTGAAGACAAATCTGAATATTTTATGCTTCGTCCGGCATTATCGCGAGCATAAAATCCTTTGTTGTCCCTGGTGAATTCAATGTCATCTACATTATAAACAAACCCACTAATTTTTTTAGGAAGAGCTGTTAGGTTTTGAAGGTCGTAGAGTTCAACATAGTTTTGGGTAGCATCGCCAGCAGCCAAGCCACCCGCTGCCAGCCATTTCCCGTCCGCACTAACGTCAAGTGCAAAAACCTGGAATATCTCGCTTCGGAAGCCAACCAATTCCTTGGGTGTCCATTTATTGGATACCAGGCTCCACTGAATGATCCGGCCATCGCTTCCACCACTATAGATTTGCTTGGCTTTTACATCCGCTACTAATGCTCTTGCAGCACCTTTTTCGTGTCCCTCCAGATTGAGGGTCAGCGGATCAACGTTGTTACTAAGTGCTTCTGAAAGGCCATTATAAATATCATTATCGTACTTATATCCGTCATAAGATTTGTTAAATAGATAAGCCTGTTGCGCAATTAAAGCCTCTTGCTCAATATCGTTTTTAAGTTCCTTTGATTTCAAGGCCATTGACTTGGCAGTAGATAAATACTGTTGGCGTAAAGCTGCAGCGGCATTTTTATCGGCCAGTAATTTGGCTTCCTGTGCCAGCTTAGTTTGCTCTTTTGCCGTCTTCTCGTTTTTGACCGCTTTTGCTTCAGCTAGCAGTGCCAACTGTTTTTGTTCTTCGGCTAGTAACTGTGCTTTCTTCGCTTCCTCAGCACTGGCAACCGCTTGTTTCCTGGCGTCCTCGGCAAGAAGTCTTTGCTTGTCGGCCTCCTCTTTTTCAAGAAGCGCTTTCTTTTCATTTTCCTTTGCCAGCGCAGATTGTGTTTGAGCCAATGTAGCGTTCTTATCCGCTAGTTCTCGCTGGCGGGTTGCCTCTGTTTGTTGAACAAACGCATACACCATTGCTACCAACGCCAACACCAGGAATCCTCCCAATACCAACGCTGTCGTTCGGGCGCGTTGCAGTTTTCTTTTCTGCTCCAGTTCCTTTATTCGTTGCTCGGTCTCGAACTCCTTCTTGGAGTATTCAAGGAAGATCATCGTTCGTTCAAATGCAGGCTGGTATCGTTGGCCCCAAACCAAAGTTGGTTTGTGTTTTACCTGCCAGTTGAG
>JANOLM010000446.1:0-1972 GCA_031419815.1 Bacteroidia bacterium | reverse complement strand
TCAATTTCCATCAAAACTTTCTTCACGTATTCTTCAGTGGTTGTTACCAAGACAACCTGACTATCCACCCCGTGTTCCGCTTGCGACAATAAATCAGCCGCAACAAAGGACGGATTTGCCTGATCATCTGCAATTACCATTGCTTCGGAAGGGCCAGCGGGCATATCGATGGCAATGCCCTGCTGATTGACGATTTGCTTGGCTTTTGTTACATACTGATTTCCTGGCCCAAAAATTTTACGTACAGATGGAATTGAAGCAGTGCCATAAGCCATCGCTCCGATCGCCTGTGCACCTCCTGCTTTGAAGATTTTCTTTATACCTACAAGTTGTGCCGCATATAAAATGGCTGCATTGAGTTTGCCATCTTTTCCTGGAGGAGAACACAAGATCACTTCTTCACAACCAGCCAGCCTTGCCGGTATGCCCAGCATAAGCACGGTTGAGAAAAGAGGGGCGGAGCCACCTGGAATATAGATGCCAACTTTATCAATTGGAACTCCTTTTCTCCAGCACATAACTCCAGGCATTGTTTCAATAGGAGTTACTTCTCTCTTTTGCGCGCTATGGAATTTTTCAATGTTAAATGCTGCCGTGCGAATAGCTTCTCTAAGATTTTCAGGTACAGTTTTTACTGCATTATCAATTTCAATGGACGTTACTTCTAACTCGGTTAGGTCAACTTTATCGAAGTGGGCTGTGATTTCTTTTAAGGCTTGATCACCAGAATTTTTGACTCGGACTAAAACATTTTTAACAGTGCTCTCTAGAAAATCGAGTTCTATTTGTGGCCGTTGGCAAAGAGATGGCCATTCCTGTCTCGGGGGATTATTGACGATTCTCATTTTACTTTAAAATTACATTTCATTCTCGACTCGTTTTAATATACTCGTTTTCTCAAAACGAGATGCCTTTTGCCCGCCTACCGGACAGGCAGGTTTTCCCTCTCCATTTGGAGAGGGGATTGATGTCTGTAGAAATCGCATTCTTTTGGATGGGGTGAGGTTTTAAGCGATCATTTTTTCAATTGGAATAACGAGGATGCCCTCAGCACCGAAAGATTTTAGTAAATCAATTTTTTCCCAAAAGTCATTTTCATTCACAACAGAATGTAACGATGACCATCCGGGCTTTGCAAGCGGCATAATGGTGGGGCTGTTCATTCCAGGGATCATGCTGATGATTTTGGCAATTGCTTCATTCGGACAATTCAAAAGAATATACTTATTGTTCTTAGCGGATTTAACAGCTTCAATTCTGAACAGAAGTTTATCTAGAATTTCTTTTTTGGCCTTTTCCAGATCAGGATTAGCAATGATTACAGCTTCGGACTGCATCACTACTTCTACTTCCCTTAGCCCATTGCTTAGCAGCGTACTGCCCGTGCTTACAATATCACAGATAGCATCGGCTAGCCCTATGCCTGGGGCAATTTCCACCGAGCCACTGATCTCGTGTATTCCAGCTGAAATATTATTCTTCTTTAAAAATGTCTGAGTGATAACAGGGTAAGAAGTGGCAATGTTTTTCCCTTCCAATGATTTGGCACCTTCATATGTATCAGACCGTGGCACTGCTATAGATAACCGACACTTAGCAAAGTCAAGGCGTTTGACCAGGATATTCTTTTTCTGTTTTTCAACAAAAATGTTTTCTCCTACAATGCCTACATCGGCAACATGATCCTCCACATATTGAGGGATATCATCGTCACGTAGAAAAAGGATTTCGACTGGAAAATTCCCGGCCTGAGCTATCAATTGGTCTTTGCCATTGCTGAATGACAATCCTGTTTCTTTTAAAAGGGCAAGTGACTCCTCTTGCAGACGGCCTGACTTCTGAATAGCAATTCTTAAAAGTGTTTTTGTCATAATTTCATTTTTCTCACTAAATTTTTAATTCCTCATCCTTCCCCTTTCCCTGCCTACCGGACAGGCTGGCATTTGGATAGGGTTAGGCCTGTCTGCCGAAG
>JANOLM010000445.1:0-1582 GCA_031419815.1 Bacteroidia bacterium | reverse complement strand
AGTGTGTCCATTTGATAAATAATGAAAAGAAAAAGTCATCACAAAGCTCTCCTTGAAATTTTCTGCGATAAAAAAGTCACGATCGCCAAAAATTAAAAAAAAACTTTTTTTTAAATGGAGTTATTAGAGGTTCCCATAAATGTAAATTGAGAAGGAGATGAAAAATCTAATACTCCTGCTAAAGTGGCAGGTGTAAGTAAACTAAGTGCAAAGGCTGAGGGTAAATCTTATAAAACTTATAATATTGGCGGTCTTGAATTGCAAAGTAAACCCGGTGAAAATTTCTCCAAGAACCTTCAGCGGTTTGTTGCAGCTATTGATCGGGAGATGTAAGCCAAAGGATTTGCGCGTGGCTTTGTAAATTCTGATTTATTAATCAACTTGGGAATGTCGGTGACGGATGAAGTACAAACCAGAGATAGTTTCGCAACAATAGCTATTTCAATTTCGGAAGGTATTTACTGATGAACACGGCAAGCCCCACTCTCCTTATTCCGTCCTTAGAAAGATAATCTGTTTCCAGAGGAGTAATGATGAAATTATTTTTTGATTTCAAGTCTGCAATCGAATTGTGAAAGCCTTTTGTGATAGATGGAGACTTGCTGTACTTGATTTCAATGGCAGCCTTTACTTCATGGCCGCGCGCTAACACCAAGTCACACTCTGCCCCGGCATGCGTGCGATAGTAGTGCGCATCCAGCCGCGTATTTTTGGCATACATGATTTGACTGATGGCATAACCTTCCCATGAAACACCCAACCCCGGATGGTTGATTAATTCTTTTTCTGAGTGTAGGTTAAGCAGAAAGTGTAAAATGCCAGAGTCATTGATGTAAATTTTGGGCGCCTTTACAAGTCGCTTTCCATGGTTTGTAAAAAAAGGTGGTAATCGCTTGATGATAAAAGCCCCTTCCAAAAAATCAACATAGCGCTTCAGTGTGGTACCAGTAATATCCAATGAGTTGCCGAGGTTTTCTGCATTGAGGATATTGCCATGAACGTGCGCCAACATTTGCCACAACTTGCGCATGGTGACGGGTGAAAATTTCACATCAAATAAAAAAGGAAGATCCTTTTCAATGTATGTTGTGATAAACGAATCCATCCAATCCGTGCGCAAAGAATTTGATTTCATAGTGAGCGGAACGGGAAAGCCGCCCCTCAACCAATGTTGTTTCAAACTTATGCTTTCTGGTAGTTCGTGCAAGCCAATGGGATTCAGTTGACAATACATGACCCTGCCGGCCAGGCTCTCTGATGCACCCTTTAGCAAATCGGGTGAGGCTGAACCCGTAATGATAAATCGGGCAGGCTTCCTCTTATCGTCAATCAGTGAGCGGAGAAGGGGAAAGAGCGAAGGTAATCGTTGTACTTCATCAATGATCACGCAATGGTTTATGTAGGAAGCAAAGTATTCTTCAGGCTCGCGCTTGATAATGGCCAATGTGCTGGGTCGCTCCAAGTCAATGTAATGGACTGGTTTTTTCAATTTGCCCGACAATTGTTTAGCCAAAGTAGTCTTGCCCACTTGACGCGCACCAAGAATGGCCAATGCCGGAAAAGAGCTTAATGCCCGTATCAT
>JANOLM010000444.1:0-4490 GCA_031419815.1 Bacteroidia bacterium | reverse complement strand
TCAGTGCATGGGCGCAGGAACGGGTAGTTTCAGGTAAAGTGACAGCTCAAGAAGATGCTTCATCTTTACCTGGCGTGAACGTGGTGCTGAAAGGCACTACTAATGGAACTGTTACCGATTCTGATGGTAACTTCAAATTAAGTGTCCCTGCTACCGGGGGCAGCTTAGTATTCTCTTTTATCGGTCTTCAGTCTACTGAAGTCGTCATTGGAGAGCGCTCGGTGATCGATATTTCACTCGGTCTGGATATTCAGCAATTGACTGAAGTGGTTATTATTGGCCAAGGTGCTTCCAGGGAAAAGAAAGCGCTTGGTTATGCTATTTCATCAGTTGGTGCTGATCAGCTGGCAGCCCGCCCACAACAGGACGTAGCACGGATTCTACAAGGCAAAATACCGGGTGTTAACATTACCCCAACAGGCGGCACTTCTGGCTCTGGCACAAATATCAACATTAGGGGATATAGTTCTCTAAGCGGGAGTACGCAGCCACTATTTGTTGTGGACGGTGTGCCCTTCAATTCATCGACTAACAATGGCTCTGGGTTTTCAACAGGCGGAGCTGCTGTAACGCCTAGTCGTTTCTTAGACTTAGATCCGAATAATATAGAAACAATAAATGTTCTGAAAGGTTTGGCCGCCACTGTGTTATATGGTGACCAAGGCCGCAACGGTGTAATTTTGGTTACTACTAAATCTGGAAAAGGTAAAAAAGTTGCAGAGGTTACTCTACAACAAACTGTAAACGTAACCGAGGTAGCATCATTACCAAAATTCCAAAACAATTGGGGCAACGGTTTTCAGGGTTTGTATGGTGCATTTTTTAGCAATTGGGGTCCTAGTTTCGGAGAAGTTGACTCTGTAGGGCATCCTTATCAGTTTTTAGGAACACCATCATTGCGAGATGCGTACCCAGAATATCTCTTTAATCGTATTAGGTATGATGCGGGTGAAAACATTGGTAAATTCTTTCGTAAAGGAGTTGCTTCCAATACCTATGTCAACTTCAACGGTGGAACAGACAAAATTGGGTTTAACTCATCAGTTTCGTATACAGATGAACAAGGATTTGTACCCGGCAATGATGTGACCCGACTAAATGTGAGTTTGGGTATTAATGCAGCAATTACCAACAAGTTATCCATTCAGAATAATATACTCTTTTCAAATACATCTGTAGAAACACCTCCATTAAACGGAGCTACTGGTGGTGGTGGTACGTTTGGCGGTGTGCCATCTTTGTATGGCCAATTCCTGTACACTCCTCGTAACCTTGATATTTTCGATTGGCCATCCGGAACACCGGACAATAGGAGCATTTATTACCGTGGAGGTAATGACATTGCTAATCCACTTTGGCTGGCCAAGAATTACAAGGAGTTAAACAATACCAGCCGGGTGTTCAATTCAACTACCTTATCGTATGACTTGACGGATAATTTGAGCATTTCATACCGTATGGGTTATGATACGTACACGGAAGTTCAGGAGCGTAAGTTTAACAAAGGCGGTGTGCAAGGCCCTAATATTATTAATGGAGTTTATCAAACCCAAACGATTCGCAATACCATATTCAACCAAGACTTTATTCTGGCGTTCAATAAACAGTTGAGTGAGGATATTACCTTTTCTTCGCGCATTGGATTTAATGCCCGCAATGATAAATTTAAACGCGATGGTCTTTATTCCGAAGGTCAGATCATTAGTGGGTTGTTCAGGCATTATAATTTTACCACAGCTTCTGCACGAAGTATAGGTTTTGATGGACGTATTTTGAACCGTGAAACCGAAGAGCAACGAATGGGTGCTTATGGCGATTTCTCGTTTGATTATAAGCAGTATTTGTTCCTGAATTTGGCAGGCCGCAACGATTGGACGTCAACTTTAGAAACAGGTAACAATAGAATTTTCTACCCGAGTACATCGATTTCTTTTATTCCAACGGAAGCCTTCCCGGGGTTGAAATCAAATACACTTAATTATCTTAAACTTCGTGCCGGATATGGAACATCGGCAGGGTTTGCTCCTTTTCCGTATGGTACACGCTCCGTTGCATCGCTGAATGCGCGAGGATTTGTTGATTTAGCTGCATCACCAACCATTACAAATTCAATTGATAACTTTCTTGGTAATGTTAACCTGAAACCGGAATTGCAGCAAGAAATAGAAGTGGGATTTGAAGCGAAACTCTTGAATGAGAGGATTGGGGTCGATTTCACCATTTATGATCGAAGGACAAAAAACCTTATTACGGAAGCACCTCTTGATCCTTCGACAGGATATACCAGTACGTTGACCAACGTGGGCAAGCTTAGCAACAAAGGTCTAGAATTGGGTCTCAATGGTAATGCAATAACACGCGGTGCTTTCCGCTGGGATGTAACATTGAACTACAATATTGTTCGGCCTGAGATTATTGAGTTAGGCGGTGGCCTTGAAGAAGTGGTAATTGCAGGGTTCACCAACCGTGGAAACTTTGCTATCCCAGGCAGGCCATATAATATTATCAAGGGTAACGCTGTAAGAAAATCACCAGATGGCGAGCGGATAGTTCGTGCCAATGATGGTCTTTATACAGTAGATCCAATTATCCGGGAAATTGGAAATCCCAATCCAGATTGGACAGCCTCTCTGTTCAATACATTCACGTACAAAGGTTTTACTTTGAACATCCAAATGGATTACCGCCAAGGTGGTGATATGTATGCATCAACCCCTTCCGCTACCATTGGCCGTGGTGTAGTATCAACTGATGTAGAATATGGATATGACCAGACGTTTATTTTGCCAGGCGTGTTAGAGGTAGATGCTAACAATGATGGTGTCGTAGATGGTTATCGCCCTAACGATAAGCAAGTAACTGCAGCTGATTATGGGTTTAATGTTCAATTCAACGGCACAGATGATACTTCTATATTTGATGGTACCTTTATCCGCCTGCGTGAAATTTCCCTTGCATATGAATTTCCGAAGAACCTTTTAGGTAAGACACCATTCAAAGCAGGATCCTTACAACTCAATGGAAACAACTTGTGGTTCAATGCTGTGAATGTTCCCAAGAACGTAAACTTCGATCCTGAAGTATTGAGTACGGGTGTGGGAAATGGTGCCGGGTTTGATTACTTGACTGGCCCAAGTGCCAGGAGGTATGGTGTGGTACTAAGGCTTACTTTCTAAACTTTAAATTTAACTCATTATGAAGTTTCTAAAATCATTTTTTATAACGGGCTTGATTATCCTGGCTACCTCGTGTAACCTGGATTTATTAGACGACCCAAATGCAGTAAAGCTTAGCCAGACAGATCCTAGCTTACTGTTGAATAACATACAGATCGGTATGGCTGGATTTTTCAATACTGCCAGTACGTTTGGAATGCAGGTTTCCCGTCTCCAAAATTCAGGGGGCTCTGTATATGAGAACTTTTCTAACCCTCAGTCCTTTGATGGACTTTGGTCGGCAGCTTACGCCAATGTGCTCACAGATTGTGATGTCTTGATCAGGCAGGCCGATGAAAAACAGTATACTGTACATTCCGGAATGACCCGTATCATTCAAGCATACACCTTGTCTGTTTTGGTGGATTATTTTGGTAATGTCCCTTTTTCAGGTGCAGTTCAGAAAGAAATTACTTTGAACCCTGTGGTCGATAAAATGGAGGAGTTATATCCTGCCATAATAGCAATGTTGGATAAGGCCATTATCGATTTGAGGACGCCACCGAATGCTGTAGCACCTCTTATTACTGATTTTTATTATGGTGGGAATACGACAAGATGGATTCGTTTAGCGAACTCATTGAAGCTTAAAATGTATTTAAACTTAAGGCTTACGGATGCGGCTAAGGCTACCGCTGGCATTACTGCTGCATTGGCTGATGCTGCCGGTGTAATGAGTGCTCAGTCGGATAGTTTTATTTTCCGCTATGCTACTAACAATGCAGATCCGGATGTTCGTCACCCTCGTTTTGTGGGAAACTATATTACAGGTGCCGGTGACTATATGGCTAATTATCTGATGTGGCAGATGTTTTACGGCTATGACAGACACACAGGAACATTAGCATCACAAGGAGACCCCCGGATGCGTTTTTATTTTTATCGTCAAAGAGGTTCTAATTCAGCCGATCCAAACGAAATCCGTTGCGTTGCTCAAACCGCGCCACCTCATTATCCATTCTCGACAGGTACTGCTATCATTTATGGTAAACCTGGAGTGCCTCCCGGTATTTCAACAAATGCTGCAAGCCCGGCCTGGACAAGGACATTTTGCTTTCCAACGCCAATAGGTTATTGGGGTCGTGAGCACGTTGATCCACAAGGTATCCCTCCAGATAACTTAGCAAGATCTACTTGGGGCGCTTATCCTGTTGGAGGTCGATTTGATGCGAATGTGAATGCGGGAGTTAACAATCCTGCATTGGGTATGCGGGGTGCTGGCATGCAACCCATCATGATGCGCAGCTTTGTTAATTTTATGAGAGCGGAAGCAGC
>JANOLM010000443.1:0-5658 GCA_031419815.1 Bacteroidia bacterium | reverse complement strand
ACCGCCTATAAGGAACCAGAAAGTGCAAGTCTGGCGAAAGTCTTAGTGATCTCTTTTCTTGTTTCATGGCTTGCCGGGTACTTGATGTTAGGTCTTTTTAAATTTGATCGTTACCTCGCAATAATTTCTAAAGAATCGAATTGATCAAAACCCTATTCCAAAAAGAATTTATTCTTGAACTCAGGCGCAAGTCGGCTATCAGCGGGCTTGCGCTTTATCTTTTCAGTACGGCCTTCATCTGTTATCTCACCTTTAGCCTGCGCCAGAATTTAATAACTCCCTTGGTTTGGAGTGCACTTTTTTGGATCACGATATTATTCACCGCGGTCAACACAGTAGCCAAAAGTTTCATTGGTGAGAAAAAAGGAAAAGATATTTATTATTACTCCATCACCAGCCCCGAATCAATCATTATTTCCAAAATCATTTACAATTTCATTCTGTGTACTCTGCTTTCGTTTACCGGCTTTATTCTCTTCATCATGTTTTTGAATAACCCGGTTGTAGATCTTTTTTTATTTTCGATTACAATTCTCCTTACATCATTAGGGTTTGCCTCTTCTCTCACTATGCTTTCCGGCATTGCTGCCAAAGCAAACAATAGCAGCATATTAATGGCTGTTCTCAGCTTCCCCATTATCATTTCTATTTTACTGTTGGCAATCAAAGTCACAAAAAATTGTATTGATGCCCTGGATCGTTCCATAAGTTGGGATGAAATTCTTACACTCCTGGCTATAAATTGCCTGGTTACAGCCGTTTCGTACCTGCTCTTCCCGTATATTTGGCGCAGCTAAAAATCATCTCCAAAATGAAGAGTAACTGGTGGAAAATTGTTTCGGTTGGCCTTTTGGCCTATACCATCATTGGAGGTTTATTGTTTGAGGTGCCTCGCCTGAATATTGTTAACGAAACGATCAGAGCCTTATACTTCCATGTACCCATGTGGTTCGGCATGGTGTTTATGTTTTTGGTTTCCACCTTCTATGCTGTAAAATATTTGCTCAAGCCCTCCCATGAAAACGATATATGGTCAGTTGAATTTGCCAATACGGGCTTAGCCTTCGGGCTTCTTGGCATTTTTACAGGCATGATCTGGGCCAACTATACATGGGGCTCTCCCTGGCATGGAGACCCTAAACAAAATGGTGCTGCGATCTCGCTTTTAGTCTACTTCGCTTATTTTGTTTTGCGTGGCTCCATTGAAAATGAAGAACAACGTGCCCGACTGAGTGCCGTGTATAACATCTTTGCTTTTGTAGCCATGATACCTCTGATTTTTGTTATTCCTCGCATGACAAGCTCTATGCACCCTGGAAGTGGCGGCAATCCTGGCTTCAACATGTACGATCTCGACAGCAACATGCGGATAGTTTTTTATCCGGCTGTAATTGGATGGATATTATTGGGGAGGTGGATTGCCACACTTAGAATCCGAACTAAGCTTATTGAAGAAAAACTATTTGAACTGGAAGATGAAAAAAATACATAAAACACTAGTGACTTTAATCCTCTTACTCCTCCATTTTTCCCTTTTTGCACAGCAAGAAGTGGAGATGGCTGATACTTTACGATCGGAAGGTAAAATTTACGTGGTGGTAGCAATCATGCTGGTCATTTTCGTGGGCTTAATAGGCTATCTTTTCCGTATGGACAGAAAAGTGTCACGCCTTGAAAAAAAAATCTATGAAAAAGACCTCAAACGCTGATTTTCATCATTTTTCTTAATCCTTAAAATCCGGTTTTTTGCCTTAACTTTATAGCAGAAAGGGAGGTTAAACAATGAAAAAATCACACATCATTGCCATTGTTGTTATTGTAGTGGCTATTGCAATTATTTTCGCCACAGCAGGAGATGCCAGCACGTACGTTAATTTCGACCAAGCCTTTGAAATGGCCTCCGCAGGAAATACCAAAAGCATCCATGTGGTAGGCGAACTTAAAAAGGATGAAAGCGGGAATATCATCGGAATGGATAAATCTCCGGACAATCTTTCATTCTCTTTTACCTTACTTGACGACAATAAGAAAGAGCAAAAAGTATATTACAACGAACCCATGCCTCCTGATTTCGCCCGATCTGAAAAGGTCGTGGTAATTGGAAGTTATAAGGGAGAAAATTTCATTGCAAATAAAATCTTATTGAAGTGCCCTTCAAAATATCAAGAACAAAAGCTGAATGCAAGGGTTTAGTTGTTACGCTAATAAATTTTATTTCTCAAATCATACTTAGTTTTATCTGAACATGCTTCATTACTTTATTGGTGACCTTGGTCACCTTTTTGTTATAGGTTCTTTTGTTACATCACTCGCTTGTGCATTTGCCTATTTAAAAGCGCAGTCATCCGTAGACCTCCTAAAAAAAGAGGCATGGCTTAAGAATGCGCGAATGGGGTTTTATCTTCATTCATTTGCTGTGATTGGGATTGTTATCAGCTTGTTTGTTATTATCTATCAGCATTATTTTGAATACCATTACGCTTACGCTCACTCTTCTTTACACTTACCTGGCCAATATATGATTTCTTGCTTCTGGGAAGGCCAGGAAGGAAGTTTTCTGCTGTGGATGTTTTGGCAAGCCGTGCTTGGAATTATTCTTATCCAAACGCAAAGAAACTGGGAAGCTCCTGTCATGGTAATCTTCGCTTTGGTCCAGGCTTTTCTGGCTTCTATGATTTTAGGAGTTGTCATCCCTCTGATCAACATTAAACTAGGTAGCTCTCCTTTTATTTTGCTTCGCGATGCAATGGATGATCCCATTTTCAAGATGCAACCCAATTTTATTCCAAAAGATGGCAATGGACTCAACCCACTTTTGCAAAATTATTGGATGGTCATCCACCCTCCCACTTTATTCTTAGGCTTTGCCACCACACTTATTCCTTTCGCTTTTTGCATTGCCGGACTATGGCAAAAAAAATACTCAGAGTGGGTGAAGCCCGCATTACCATGGGCGTTATTTTCTTGTGCTGTCCTTGGACTCGGCATTTTAATGGGCGGATATTGGGCGTATGAAACCTTGAGTTTTGGCGGCTATTGGAATTGGGATCCTGTAGAGAATGCCGTCTACATTCCATGGTTGATTCAAATCGCTTCCATCCACACCATGCTCATCTATAAAAATAATGCAACCGCATTAAAGAGCTCAATCATTTTAGTCATTGCCGTTTTTGTGCTAATCCTCTACTCTACTTTCTTAACCCGCAGTGGAATTCTAGGTGATGCCTCTGTTCACTCGTTTACTGATCTTGGCCTCTCTGGCCAACTGTTGGTCTATCTTGTTTTCTTTACTCTTGCGGCTATCGTTTTATCAGCCATTCGGTGGAAAGAAATTCCCTCTTCCGAAAAAGAGATATCAACTTATTCTCGAGAGTTTTGGGTTTTTCTTGGTGTAACTACTCTTTGCTTAATGGGCTTTCAAGTACTATTGCCAACTTCCATTCCGGTATATAATAGTATTGTGGGGCTTTTTGGAGGCGTCTCTAACCTGGCACCTCCGGTCAATCAAATTGAGTTCTATTCGAAGTTCCAGTTATGGTTTGGGGTAGCCGTTGCCTTGCTATCAGGAACAGGTCAGTTTTTTTGGTGGCGGAAAATGGAAAAAGGGAATTGGAAGAAGGAACTGCTCTCCCCAATTCTCATCACACTTATTGTTTTCACAGCGGTCATTTTAATTGCCCGTGTTTATCATCCTACCTATTTGCTGCTGACACTTGCCGGAGTGTATATCATTGTATCCAACATCAAAACTTTGGGAACTCTATTAAAATCAAACCCTAAACTATCTGGCGGAGCTATTTCTCATATTGGCATAGGAATGATCTTGATTGGCATTATGTTTTCCTCTGGCTATTCAGAAATTGTATCCTTAAACAATACGGGTCTTTTGTATTTAAAACAAGCAGGAACCGAATTCAACCGCGACAATTTACTACTCTTCATGAATGAGCCGCGCTCCATGGCTGAGTATGATATTGAATTTTTAGGAGAACGTATGGAGCCCAGGCACACATCAGGATTTGTAAAAAAAAGTGATATTGAATTGACGGAAGATCCATTCAAAGTAGTAGCTAAAAAAGACATCCTCTTTAAAGGAAAAAAATTATATACTGCAAAAGACACGTTTGAAATATATCCGGAAAATACATTTTATGAAATTGAACTTAGCAAAGCCGGAAAAGTGGAAGCTACACTTTTTCCGCGCGTTCAAATAAACCCATCCATGGGAGGATTCCTTGCTTCACCTGATATCAAGCGGAATTTTGGAAGTGACTTGTACACACATGTTTCGGCACCCATGGATCCCAGTTCGGAGCCGGACTGGAGCAAAATGGAAGAAATTAAAGTAAAGCAGGGTCAGCAATTTTTCGTGAACGATTATGTTGCCACACTTCAGGAAGTAAAGCGACTGGATAATATTCAAGGGCTTGAACTGACGGAGGAAGATGTTGCTGTAAAGGCAATCATTCAAGTGCAAGGCGAACGCGATACCTATACGGCCGAGCCTATCTTTTTGATCAAAGGGCGCTCACAGGTGGGTCGGATTTTTTCCGAAATCAATGATCTTGGAATTAAAATCACATTGCTCAACATTCATCCTGAAACCAATGAGTTTTCGCTGGGATTAAACACGCGCCAAAAAGATTGGGTGATTATCAAGGCGATGGAAAAACCGTACATCAATATCCTCTGGTTAGGAACAGGTATTCTCATGATTGGCTTCAGCATAGCGATGGTAAGAAGGTTTAAGGAAATGGGGAACCAATAGGCAATTAGCAATAAAACAATTGACAAGAAGCTGGTGTAGCTTTTGATTTTTCAACATAGGCATGAAACACAGTTGGATACTTCTACTATTTCTGTCTGGTTTTGCTTGCTCCACTAAGGAATCAAGTTATTCAGATTTTACTATCAAGCTTGATAGCCTTTGTACCAAAACCTTTCCCTCCAATCAACCAGGTGCGGCCATTTTAGTAATGAAGGGAGATAGCATACTCTTTGAAAAAGGTTATGGAGTTGCCGACATTGAAACGAAAGAATCCATTTCCCCCAAAACACTTTTCAATCTGGGATCTATTTCAAAAACATTTGTCTCCAATGCCATCTTGATGTTGCAAGAACAACGCAAGCTTTCTGTTGAAGACAGTTTATATAAATACTTCCCGAATTTTAAGAACAAAGCGATTGCACAGCGCGTCAAGATTAAACATCTTCTTTCACATACTTCTGGCTTACCAGACAATCGGCAGGTAGGCAAGGACACTGTCTTCTATCTTACCGCAAAAGATTTAGAAAACTGGACTCCCGTTACCAAAACGGATACACTAGTTTTTGAACCTGGTGAACGTTTTGAATATTCCAATCCAGCGTTCAATGGACTTGCCCTTATTGTAGAGCAAGTGAGCGGCATGAAGTGGCAGAAATTTATCGAAGAAAATATTTTAACCCCTTCCGGGATGCGTATGAGCACAATCACAGACGGGCCTCATCCAGAGAATGGAGTTGCTCATGGATACGTAAAAGTTCAAGGGCAATGGAAAGAAGATGATTTTGGAGAAGAGCCAACTTTTGCAGCCTCTGGCAATGGTGGCGTATGGAGTTCGCTTGAGGAGTTAGCTAAATATGAACAAGCTATTCGTAGTTCTGTTTTTTTAAAAC
>JANOLM010000442.1:0-2630 GCA_031419815.1 Bacteroidia bacterium | reverse complement strand
CTGTTGAAGACAGTACATAACTATGTTCTTGATCTGTGCAATGCGCTAGGCTATGATTTTAACACCGTAGAAATGGCTGTAAGAGATGGAGTTCCCTACGCTATTGATTTTTGCAACCCAGCTCCCGATGCCGATTTTAAGTCGGTTGGCCAGGAAAATTTTGATTGGGTAGTAGAACATGCTTCTAAGATGGCGATTGAAAGAGCACAATCTCAAAAGCCAGGAAAAGATAATCTAACATGGGGAACCTTCATCAAAAACTCAATTGCAACTTCTGAAAGCCGTGCAATAAAAACATCGATAAAAACGAAAGAGAAAAAGGAACCCACGGAAGAAAGTAAGGCAAAGAAAAAATAGAGGGTTGGAAATGAGTTATAAAATCGGAGCATAAATCTATTAATAACTACTCTTCTCTTCATGAGAAGGGCAGGGGATGAGTATGGAAAAATTCACATTAGGAGTTGAAGAGGAGTACATGGTCATTGATCCGGTTACACGGGAGTTGACCTCTCATGATCAAAAAATTGTGGAGCTAGCTTCACAAGTATTGAAAGATCATGTTAAAGCTGAAATGCATCAGGCCGTGGTTGAAGTAGGAACAGGTATTTGCAAAGATGTAGGGGAGGCTCGAGAAGACATCCGCAGACTGCGAAAACTAGTTTCCGAAGTTGCCGCGGGTCTCAATCTGAAAATTGGAGCTGCGGGAACACATCCCTTTTCACATTGGAGCACGCAGTTGATCACACCCAATCCGCGCTACGATGAAATAGTTAATGAAATGCAGGAGGCAGCACGCTCCAATCTTATTTTTGGTTTGCATGTGCATGTAGGGATTGCCGACAAAAACATGGCGATCCACATTATGAACTCCATCCGGTATTTTCTTCCTCACGTATATGCACTTTCGTCCAACTCTCCTTTTTGGGAAGGGCGTAACACAGGATTTAAATCATTTCGCACCAAAGTCTTTGACAAATTTCCGCGCACAGGATTACCTGATTATTTCAATGATTGGGATGACTATAAAAATTACATCAACCTTCTCATCAAAACCAATTGCATCGACAACGCAAAAAAAATCTGGTGGGATGTGCGTGTTCACCCTTTCTTTGATACCATTGAATTTCGAATATGCGATGTGCCTATGCTAATAGAGGAAACAATGGCCATCACTGCCATTTTTCAGGCCCTTGTGGTGAAATTGTATAAACTGCGGCTTAAAAACATGAACTTTATTATGTACAACAGGGCACTCATCAATGAAAACAAATGGCGGGCATCGCGCTATGGTATTGATGGCAAACTTATTGACTTTGGAAAGCAAATGGAGTTGGACACTCGCTCATTGATCTTGGAATTACTCGATTTCATCGATGACGTAGTGGATGAATTGGGCAGTAGAGAGTGCATCACCTATGTACATACTATTTTAAAAGATGGCACCGGAGCCGACCGACAACTGAAAGTCTATCATGAAACCGGTAAAATGGAAAATGTAGTTGATTATATCATGGAGCAAACAATGGTAGGAGTCTAATCATTGACTAATAACAATCAATGCACAACGGTATCTTGCTTGTATTTGGTTTCGCGCAGGATTTGCACAAGAGTGAGCTGTTTAAAGTAATAAACGAAATAGTATCTTTACCCATCAAAATTAATTATGAAAATAGCCATTCTTGATCTTTACGAAGGTGAGCCTAACGAAGGTATGCGATGCATTCAGGCTCTGATAGAACAATTCAAAACCTCCTATTCACTGCCAGTATCATACGAAATATTTGATGTACGCTCAAAGTTGGAAGCGCCCGACCTAAGTTTTGATGCTTACATTTCTTCTGGCGGTCCGGGCAGCCCCATCACAAGTCAGGGTTCAGATTGGGAACTAAAATATTTTACACTGATGAATGGAATTATCCAGCACAACCGGAATAATCCTCATAAAAGAAAGCATGTTCTCCTCATTTGTCATTCTTTTCAGATATTTTGTCGCTACTACAATTACGCCAAAGTATCCAAACGCAAAAGCACAGCCTTTGGCGTAATGCCTATTCATAAAACAAAGGAAGGAGTGCAAGAACCTTTATTTGCCGGATTGGCCGAACCGTTCTATGCCGTAGACTCACGCGACTACCAGATTGTGGAACCAAATGAAGGAAAAATATGGTCTGGTGGAGGTCATATCTTATGTATTGAAAAAGATCGCCCCGGCATTTTTTTAGAACGGGCGGTGATGGCCATTCGATTTAATGAGGCTATTGTTGGAATGCAATTTCATGCCGAAGTAGACTCAGATGGTATGCATAAATATTTGCTGCTAGATGAAAAAAAGAGAATCGTAGTAGAGAAACACGGTGAGAAAAAGTATTTTCAGATGTTGCAGTTTCTTAACGAGCGCGAAAAAATAAAACTGACCTACAATACCATCGTTCCCAATTTTTTGAGAGCAGCCTCTTTGGTTGCTGCTCAATAGCAGCACTCAGTGCTACGTACCTGCCTGCCCGCCTCCCGAAGTCGTACGCCTGCCTGGCCGGTAGGCAGGGAGGGCAGGTAAGCAGGGCTTGCACGAATAATGGTATTAGTCGTTGATTTATGAGGTATGAAATCAAGAGCTATGTTGCCTAAGTCTT
>JANOLM010000441.1:0-1604 GCA_031419815.1 Bacteroidia bacterium | reverse complement strand
TCTTCTCCTACAAGATGATTTAAAAGTAAAAACAGTAAGAGGGCTGCCGTCACCGACCAACCACCGAACCAATAGGAAAACGCTCCTGCCATCATCACAAAAATGGTGAGGAAGATCATACAACTGGCTGCTGCCGGAAGTTGAAAAGTAGGAAAGTCTTTGAAAATCCCTAGCACCAGCACCATGGCAAAAATTATCAACTCAATAACCACCAGGTTAAAGTGATTCTGATCGAACACCTGAAGGACAGTGGATCGATCATAGAAACCGCTATTTTCAACTTTTTTTGCCCGCAAATTGCTATCCAGGTAATAGTTTACTTTGACTTGTTTTTTTTGTGCGATGTCCAGTTTATTCATCGCACTGGCGCGCGTCACCTTCACATTACTCTTAATTTTTTCGTCTATCCGGCAAATGACATATTTAAAAATATCCTTGTTCGTGAGCCTAAAATAAATGGAGAACAATGAGATCATCGCTGCATAGCCAGAGAGTAAACCCATCAGGTCCCAGGCGAGATCGGTTCCGGAGGTGTACTCGTTATTAATCTGGAAGCGGATAATTTGATAGATGTAGATACCTAAGAACAGGATGGGGATAAAACTATTGTTCAGTGTAAATTTTTTGAATGGACTTTCCATAGCACCAATAAAGGAAAAACGGTGACTGTCTGAAATATAGCAGGTGATATGAAAGGCCATGGTGAACCCGGCCGTTACAGAACCCATGATGAAGAAGCTCGTGAAGTTAACCTTGTTTAGATATTCGGGATCGAGAAACAAATAAGGGATGCCCAGGTATTTTCCAAAGTTGCCCGTAATCATGGCATAGAGAATGATCCAACACAGGATCAGCACCTGATTGCGCCTGATGTTATTGAGCAGAAGCTGAACCGGAAAAGAGTAAGCGATCTTTGGAAATGAATAATATAGTTGGCGCATGACTGGCCTTCAAGTTAATTAAATTTTCTCGTTGCCACCGATTTCACAGATTCATTTCTTTGAAAGATTGGCAGCTCCACAGATAATCCTTCCACATTTGCCAATAAATTTCTGTGATTCATATCAGCTTTTTTTACCTTACATTTTAAATCTGTGAATTAGTGGCTGTTTTAGAAAAAACTTTTTCTATTTATCGCTCTTCAGCCGGATCTGGTAAGACACGCACGCTGGCAAAAGAGTATTTAAAGCTGGCGTTGCGCTACAAAGCAGAGTACTTCAAGTATATTCTGGCGGTCACTTTTACCAATAGGGCAACGCAGGAAATGAAGGACAGGATTCTTGCCTATCTGAATGATTTTTCCAAGGGCGTGGAGAATGACCTCTCAAAAGAATTGCAGCAAGAATTGGAATTGGATGCCAGCACTTTTCAGATGTATGCGCAGGAAGCCCAGTCGTTGATCCTTCATAAGTATAATCAATTCTCTATTAGCACCATTGATGCTTTTTTTCAAAAAGTGATTCGATCGTTTTCACGTGAGGCTGGTTTGGTAGGCGACTATCGTCTTGAAGTAGAACAAGGGCCTGTGTTAGAAGAAGTAATCGATAATCTTATTGATGAACTGGGAACCAATGAAGACCTGACCAAGTGGGTGGTTGAGTTTG
>JANOLM010000440.1:0-1860 GCA_031419815.1 Bacteroidia bacterium | reverse complement strand
TACATAATCTGCGAAAGCATATTGTAATAAACGGAAGGCGCTGTGTCTGTTGATTTGTGATTTCCATCCCATGTTTCTAATTGTTGAATAATTGGATTGTACGCTGTCTTGTTCAGAGTCTTCAAGACAGAAGCGATTTCTCTTGCTACCTCTGAATGTGTCACCGACATCACATCAAGGTTTATGGTCTTCATATCTTCAGGTGACCATTGCCTGTCTTGTTTTAAAAACTCCACCACTCTTCCAGCGCGCGCTTTTGGATAATAATAGCCAGGATAGAGAATACCTTCCACCGAATCTGGTTGATTGTTGGTGGAATAAACATAACCCCACGGAGGGTTGATAGCATGTGGGTTTTTCGAGAAATCGTAAAAGCCCAGGTATTCATCATTTCCACTTGCGCCATCGAGAAATAATTTTGAGACCACATGTTTTGGCCGGATGGGAAGTTTGGCAACGGCCCACCAGGCGATGTTCTTGTCCGTATCGGCATACATGATATTGAGGCCGGGAGCGGAGAAGAGCGAGGCAGCTTTTTGTACTTCTGCAAAAGTGCCGGCATGTGTCAAGCGGTAAGCAGCTTCTAACGCTTCATTGGTAACTTGTGTGAGTAGCCATGACATGGCAACGGGTGCACTCCCTTCTGTTGTGTGCTCAATAATTCCGTTGATGATGGGGCCGTGGCGGGATGACCTTACTTCAAGTACCACATCTTCTTTGTCTTTTACATGAATAATTTCGTTCCTTGATTTCAATTCCTCCCATTGATCTTTGAATTTTACCTGTTTGAGATTTTCTGGGTTGGGAGTTTCCATAAAGAAATCAACATCATCGTTTTCAAACATGGTGATTCCCCATCCGCAAAACCGGTTGTTGCCCAAGAGGCCAAACGGAATGCCAGCAAGGTGATGGCCATAAAAACTATAACCAGGATATTCGATATGTGCCTCATACCAAACTGCTGGTTGTCCAAACCCAATGTGTGTGTCGTTGGCTAGAATGGGGAAGCCCGTGGTTGATTTATCGGCAGCCACCACCCAACCATTGCTGCCTTGAAGTAGAGGAACAGGCAATTGAGAAATGGATTCGTTTATGGAAGTGATAAGGTTATCCATTAGAATTTCATTCATCACATCATAATTTTTAATGAGTTCAGCATCCGCGGGAGTTTGAATAGCAAGGTCTTTCAAATACTCATTACCATATTCTGTTTTTATTTTTTGCAGCACCGGATCAGCCCGCAGTCCTTCGGCAAACCCGAACGACATGAACCCAACGGCCAGATAAATATCTTCTGGCTTAAATTCTTCTTTTGGAATGCCGATGATGGTAAATTCAAGTGGCGTTTTTCCGGTTTTGATAAATTGGTTAATTCCCTTTTGGTAAGCGAGTGCGTCTTTTTGAAAAGCTGCCGTATCAGAGCTTAAAAATTTCTGCGCATGTTCCTTGGCAAACTGATGGATTCCCAGTGTGCGAAAAAGTTTATCTACTTTTAATAAATCAGGACCAAGGATTTCAGATAATCTTCCGCTAGCGGCTCGTTTCAACATTTCCATTTGAAAAAGCCTATCCTGTGCGTGCACGTATCCAAGGGCAAAGTAGGCGTCTTCTTCATTCTGCGCATAGATGTGAGGCACTCCGTAATCATCATATAAAACTTCAACTTCCTCTTTCAGTCCGTCCAATTTAAGTTCACCCGAGTAGGTTGGTTTTGTGGTGAGGAGAAATACGTAAACGCCAATGATAACCAATAGTAGCAGGGCGGCTATATAGATAAGAATACGCTTTATTATTTTCATACGGAGGTAGATGTTATATTGAATAATCGGTCGGAAGTCAAAACGCTAAACCTTATATTTG
>JANOLM010000439.1:0-6621 GCA_031419815.1 Bacteroidia bacterium | reverse complement strand
ACAACTGTGTAATTGTTAGCAGAAAAGAATCCATTCATGTTATCAAAGTAGCCATAGCCTCCATAGATATATTTACTTTCATAACCCTTTTCATTGAACACTTTCCCCAGACTGAAGAGATTTTCATTCTTCGGTCTGCGCACAATGCTTTGACCTGGTGTTGGGGGCACGCAAAGCGATAGTGCCTCAAGTCCGCGCACGGTGCGAGTTCCGGTGGCATACAAGTTTGTAAACACAAGACTGTGTTGCGCTAATGAATCCAGGTAGGGCGTTATGTTTTCCGTGTTGCCAAACATCTGCATGAAGTCGGCACTAAAACTTTCTACACTGATAAGTATAACATTTAATTTTCGTTCCCCACCCGTGTTGGTAATTTTTCGCTCAATGCTTTGTGGATCAGAGCTTACAAACTCACTCTCAGGGGTTTTTATTAATTCGCGTATTCGTTTAAATGCTTTGGTGTTATCAATCTTGGAGTAAAACTGCTCATAGTCCAGTTCGTTATTTAAATAGGCTGCGAATAATTCGTAAAGACCATTGCCTGAGAGTTCGTTTACAAAAGCATTGGAGCTAAAGCGGTGAAGTTTATTGTTGATCGTAAAAAATGAAATGACAGGAATCAGGAGAATGCTTAACGCCCACGCTGTTCTCTTCTTGAAGCGGATGGAATGTGCAAGAGATAGCTTAAAGTATGGTCTTAGGAAATAAATGATAACACCGGTCAACAAGAAAATAAATACAATGATTAATTCAATGGGATATGATTGTTGGATATTTCCGATCACCTCGGTGGTATACACCAAATAATCTACCGCTATAAAGTTGAAGCGACTGTTGAATTCATCCCAAAAGAAAAACTCCGAGACTGCATTGAACAGCAATCCAAACGTGAAAAAGAAAAATATGCCGTAAAGCAAAAAACGATGCCAATTTTTCCGGAATAGTTTGTCTGGAACCAACCAGAGGTAGAGCATTAAGGGAATAATGAAGTAGCCGGCATTGATCAGATCATAAAAGAATCCCAGTAAGAAAATACCTATTACATTGAGCAGGGTAAAGTCTACTCCCGAAAAAGATTTGATTAACAAGACAATCCGCATAAGCAGTGATATGACCAGAACCAGGCTTGTCATTAATGCCGCAATGCCAAAACGGTGTGTGAGAGTTTTTTGAATGATTGGTTTCATTTATAGAAAGGTGCTGCAAAAATAAGGATTGTGCGATTCACTCTAAAATCTTGAATTTTCGACTTTGAATGTTTTACTGCATAAACTCCGCTATCAGCCGATGGAAATGATGAGTGCCCGTCTCACGAGTTACAGAATAGCGGCCGTGATTATAGAAGCGAGATCGAATTCCTTTCTGAACATTTTGTACGATATCCTGGTCTTCCATTTCTACAGTATGTAAGTCTGCGCCCGCACCTTGCCTGAGTTTATTCTCATCCCATACATAAGAAAGAAAAGACACTCTTGTTTTGGAAACTCCTATCGGTCGAATCACATTGATGGATAAGCCCCATGGATAAAAGTTGAACATCATGTTGGGAAATACCCAAAAGTAGTACGCGCCAATTTTCTTGCCGTGGTCTGGTGAAGTAGTTGGAATATCGAAAACATAGTCCACGTTTTTGGCTGCCCCAATTTGCAGACTTGAATATTTGTAAATCTCAACCGTATAGTTGCTATAATCTATCATCGCATTCAAACTGGAGTGCACAAAGGGAATGTGGAATCCTTCCAGGTAATTTTCAGTATATAACGCCCAGTTGGCTTCAATCAAATAGTCGCGGGAATGTTCAGGCCGGAAGTGAAAGTCATGTAAAGGCATCCAACTCACACGTTTCATCATATCACCAAAAAAATCTTCTGATTTAATGGAGGAGTTCAATGTTGTGAAGAGCAGTTTATCCCACTGAAACAAAGGAAGCTTGTGAAGATTATCTGCTGGTGACGGAAAGTTTTCAACTTCCTTGAATTCTGGCATCGATAAAAATTTTCCATCCAGTTGAAATCTCCTTCCATGATATTTGCAACGTATGTCATTTAGTTTGCACGCTTTTTCTACCACCAGATTTCCTCTGTGTGTGCACACATTGGAAAGGCAATTTAAATGACCTTGCTTATCCTGCGATAGGAGTAAAGGCTCGTCCATAAACTTTTCCAGAAAATGGACAGGTGTTACCCAGCCCGGTTCTTTCACCAGGTCAGTGTCTCCAATAAACTGCCAGGTCTTGGCAAAGATTTTTTCCTTTGAACTTTCATAAAAATGGCGATTCAGATAAAAATCGGTGCCAAGGGTTTTGGCTTTGGCAATATTGGGATCAACTGAAAAGGGCATCGCTTATTAATTTCCTAAATTTAGAAAAGATCAGGTAATTCCCTGAATTGTCAGGCAGGTGACTTGGGCCTGAGTAACTTCTGATCATTTTTGCAAAATGAAAATGACATTAGTTTTTTATTGGGCGGCTCGTATTATCGCAGCAGTTATTATGTTCCAAACACTTTACTTCAAGTTTAGTGGAGCCGAAGAATCAGTTTACATTTTTACAGCCGTGGGAATGGAGCCCTGCCCAAACTCAAAACTCGCAACTATTTAATTCTTCTTAATGGTTTCTATTAATTTTTCCAGATCTTCTTTGTATTCGGTATCGACAAGATATCCCTTTAATCCTTCAATCAGATAGTTAGGTACTGGTTGGTTTCCCTTTACTTTGGTGTCAATGTCCTTGATTAAATCCAGGATATCTTGTTTAGAACTAAGTGTAGATTTTTCAACTTTTCCTTTTAAAGTGTCAAGAGCCGGAAGCGAGACTTCACTTACAGAGGAAGCTGCATTGGCCAATGCAGCTTGTTGAGTATTTTTATCGATACAGGAATTATAAAGAGTAATAAGAGTATCCAGATTTTTTCGGCCTAGCTCTCCGCTTTTTATTTGATCGCGCACGGACATGCAATCTTTTAGAAATTCTTGCATAGATTTTTTAAACGTAAGGTTGGGCACATCAATTGCTTCGCCATCGCGCTTCCGCAGATAACGTCCATCATAGGTAAATTGCCGTTCAATGCGAAATCCATATAAACTAAGGTATCCGCTCTTCAGAAGGGTCATAAACATATAGCGATTATCATGGCGGATGGAATGATACGTTTGATTGTTTAAAAAAACGGCCTTTACTTCTAAAGCTGTGAATGATTTTTTCTTTTTCTCTATGGTAAGCTGAGCCCTGTCCACTAAATCATAAGAAAGTATTTTTACCTCTCCCCGCAGGGTATCGCCTTTAACCGTGATCACATAGTTGGTCTGTGAAAAGGAAACTTGTAAAAGAAAACCAAAAGATATTGATAGAATCAATTTTTTCATGTGCCGGATTTTGTGACAAGTATAGGTCAATTGAGTGAATTGACTGAACTTTTTTTTAAGGACATCTCTAAAAACCTTCCCTTTGACCTTCTCCATCCCGATAGCTATCGGGAGAGAAGGTCAAAAAGAGTTTTTAGAGATGCCCATTAATTTGTTTACAATAACTATTGACAACTTAAATGGTTTGTTGTTGCATATTTTTTTTTGAATTCGTTTATTGCGCCTTAGACGTTTAAACTTCTTCAAATGGTCAATTACAATCCTAAGGTTTGGTTTTCAATGGTTTTTCATGCCTATAGCCGGGCTGTAATGAGGACACTTACTCCAGCTCTCATTTTTATGGCTCTCTACACTACTGGTGTGTGCTATGTTTTACTTGATATTTTACGCTTTCACGAAAGTGACTTTCATACTACCATCGCTATGCACTCGCTGCTAGGAATTGTATTGGGTTTATTTCTGGTGTTTCGAACCAATTCATCCTATGACAGATGGTGGGAGGGAAGGAAATTATGGGGTAGCCTTGTTAACAATACTCGTAATTTTTCGAGTAAACTCAATGCTTTTCTTGATGCTGACGATATAAAAAGCCGGCAATGGTTTGCGCAAATGATCCCAAATTTTGTTGTATCCATGCGTGATCATTTACGGACTGGAGCTAAGGTAAGTGACCTTGATATTGTTGATGAGAATTTTCTGCCAAAACTGAAAGGAGTTAAGCACATTCCTAACCGGCTTACCGCGATGATCTATGAGCGTGTGAATCAGCTATACCAAAAGAAGACGTTTACCGGTGATCAACTTCTTTTGCTGGATCGGGAGATGAAAGAATTTTCTGATATTTTGGGAGCCTGCGAGCGAATTAAGGCAACACCTATTCCATACTCCTACACAATGTACATTAAGCAGTTTATTTTTATTTATGTGGTCACCTTGCCGTTTGCTTTTGTAACGACTTCAGGCTATCTCACTGTTCCTGTGGTAGTTTTGATCACCTTTGTGCTGTTGAGTGTTGAGCTTATAGCCGAAGAAATTGAGGATCCTTTTGGCCGGGATATCAACGATTTACCAACAGACGAACTGACTGAAAAGATAAAGGATAATGTAAGGGAAATCTTACTATAAGATTACCAAATGTATTAGTTCCAACGGAAAGATTATTTCCAATGGTCGTATTGCATGTAGCGAGCAGTCTCGTCTGCGATATTTTTTCCAAGAAGTTTACTAACAACATAGAGCGACATATCGATGCCGGCAGAAACACCAGCCGATAGAATAATTCTTCCATTGTCCACCCAACGCTCTTCTGATAAAAGTTGTGTGTCAGGTGCAATCTCGCGCATTGTTTCCACTGCGCCATGGTGAGTAGTTGCTGACAGTCCATGCAATAAACCTGCTTTTGCCAGAATTAAAGATCCCGTGCAGACAGATAGCACTAATTCGGAAGTTTTATTTTGTTCCCTGATCCAATTTAGTAATACAGGATTGTCCATTTCTTTACGACTTCCAAAGGGTGAGCCATCGGCATGATAGCCACCTCCGCCTGGTATTAAAAAGATGTCAGGCTTCGGGCAATTTGTCAAGAGAAAGTTAGGTGTGATAATTAAATTATTGCGTGCAGTGACAAGAGATTTTTCAGCTATTGTGTAAACGTTAAATGGAACCTCTCCACCAGCTTTGCGCCCGCAGACGGAAAAGACTTCAAATGGTCCTGCAAAGTCAAGTACTTCTACCTCATCAAAAATATAGATGGCCACGTTTCTCATAGCTTATTCTTTCAGTACCCAAATTGTATTGATATCATGGGCACTTACCCACACCCTCCCATTTTCAACTCGCACAGCCCCACTTCCCGCTGGGGGGCCATATCGTCTCTCCACTCTATTGGTGATGGGATCGATGACAGAAAGCAACGTACCTTTTGCCCTGACATAAATTTTATTAACCCCGGCTGCAATATCTCCTCCCGACCCTGCAACTTCTGCCGCAATAGTGATTATGAGTTTGTTGGTGACCGGGTCAATTCTTGTCACTGTTCCATCGCCTTGGTTTAATGTCCAAACTGCACCTGACCCTACCGCCAGGAAACGTGGGGTTGGGCCTACTGATATGGTAGTGATCACTTTTTCTTTGATTGGATCAATCCGCTGAACGGATCCAGCTTCTGTATTGGTAATCCAAACAGAATTGAAACCAAATACAGCAGCAAATGAATTGGGAAGCACCGAAATTCTTTTCACAACTTTATTGGTTTTTGGATCGATGCGCGAAAGTTCGCCCGATTTATTTGTGAGCAACCAGACAGAGCCGGCACCAATTGCAATACTCAGCTCACCGTCAGTATCAGCTAACCCTGTAGCAATCACTTCCGTAATTTCTCCTGAATTTATGTTTATCCGATACACTGATTTTTCCCGGCAGCTCGCTACCCAAAGCGATCCATAGCCAACTGCCATTGCACCGCATGGTGTTGGTATTTTGATTGTTTTTATGGGAGTTGATTTTCCGGAAATAAGTTTTTCAACACGTCCATCATTGGTTACCCACACGCCATCTTCATCAGCAGCTAAAAAATCCGGATAGCCATCCAGTTTAATAGTTGCCGCGGCACGCTGTTGTATTTGAGTTTCTTTTGGAAATAAATTTTGCTGTGCCTTAACCAAAAAGACTAAACAAAAAAAGCAGGTGGATAGGTATAGCCTCATCTGGTATTAGTTAACGGTGAAATGTTAATCGTTGCAATGCTTTGATTTTGAATGATTCTCGATGAAAATAGACAAGACATTTAATCACATAACTCCGGATAATTAAAAAGCAACAGTGTAAATGAAATATAGAATGATAAGAAAGATCATGACCGCATACATGACCAGATCCACCCTTACATAAGCCTTGTATTGATCGAAAAACTTTTGAAGCTTTTTAAACATGGTAGGTTGTTGAAATACTTAGGGCATCTCTAAAAACTCCTTTTGACCTTCTCCTTTGGTAGAAGGATTGAGCCTGCCTGCCCTCCCTACCGGCCAGGCAGGCGTACAACTTCGGGAGGCGGGCCGGACAGGCAGGGATGAGGTGATAAAGGCATAAATCTTTATGTTCATGTTCCCCTTTTTAAAATCCCATTTTATACTATCCTCCAAAAGGAGAAGGTCAAAAGGAGTTTTTAGAGATGCCCTAAGTATTTCAACAACCTACCATGTTTAAAAAGCTTCAAAAGTTTTTCGATCAATACAAGGCTTATGTAAGGGTGGATCTGGT
>JANOLM010000438.1:0-2241 GCA_031419815.1 Bacteroidia bacterium | reverse complement strand
GAATCCTGTTTGTCAGGCCGAGCCATTAAATACTGCCCTTCATCCAACACAGCTTTATGAAGCAGGATTAATCTTTTCACTTTTGATGCTCCTTTATTCTCTCAAAACCAGAAAACAATTTAACGGACAATTATTCCTGCTGTACTTGATCATTTATGCTTTGGGCAGAGCAGTGCTCGAAATCTTTCGCGGAGATGTTGCCCGGGGGTTTATCATCAGCGATTGGCTATCTCATTCACAATTCATTTCACTGATCATCATAGTAGTCGCAGGAATTTGTTACTTTAGATTGTCAAAGAAAAAAGCACTATGGAAAACGAAAGCTTTGGTCAAAAAATAAAAAGGAAAACCACCAAGATTGTGAAACGAATATTACTCATTGGAATAATCCTTCTGATTGGACTATTCTCTTTCTGGCAGTGGGGCGTTTACGAAAATGGAGTAATGGCTGGAAAAGTTTTGCGCATAACCGAAAAGGGCATGATTTTCAAAACCTACGAAGGGAAGCTTAACCTGGAAACTTTCGGTGCTTTAAAAGGAGCAAGCCCTATTGCGGAGTCTTTTGACTTTTCTGTCGCCACGAGTGAAGAAGAATTAATCAAACAACTTCAAGAGGTAGCCTTAAGCGGTGAGCGCGTTAATCTTTATTTTATAAAACGATATGTAAGATTCCCATGGCGAGGTGATACAAAATATTTTGTGGAAAAAGTGGAAAGGTTAAAATAGACTAACATCTCATCTGTCTTTAAAAAGAAAAAATGACTCATTTGGAATGACTGAACATTTCACAAGCGATCAGTGAACCTGCCTGTCCGGCAGGTCTGTCGCGATTTGGTTTTTACTGTTGATTCATTACCAAGATTAATTTCATGACAAACCATATACTCTCAATTGAATAATCCCAAAATCATCCTTTACGGTTCCTACGGTTACACAGGCAATCTGATTGCTCAAGAATGCCGTTCTAAAAACCTTGACGTTATTCTTTCCGGAAGGAATGCAGAAGCTTTACAAAAACAGAGCGAGCGTATGAACTATCCGTATGAGGTTGTAGACATACAGGATAACGTAGCCTTGAAAAACCTACTCGCCAAAGGCAAAGTAGTTATACATTGTGGGGGGCCATTTCAATATACCGCCAAGGCCATGGCTAGCGCTTGTATTGAAACTAAAACCAATTATACCGACATCACAGGTGAGTCGGCAGTGTTTGAGTTGCTTGCCAAATTAGATGACCAAGCCAAGCAAGCAGGCATTACAGTTATGCCAGGCACAGGCTTTGATGTGGTGCCTTCCGATTGCCTGGCGCTACATCTTAAAAACAGATTGCCTTCGGCCACACATTTACAATTAGCATTTGCTTCCAGCGGTGGTGGCTTTTCGCGCGGCACATCCAAAACAATGGCGGAAGGACTTGGCTACGGTAGCATGATACGCAAAGATGGAAAGCTCATAACTGTACCAACAGGAAGTTTGACGAAAGAAATCAATTACGGTCCTTTCAAAATTCCAAGTCTAAATATTCCATGGGGCGATATCTCCACGGCATGGCGAAGCACAGGCATTCCTAACATTGAAGTGTATATCGGATCGAATGAAAAACAGATTGCTTATGCGAAGCGCAGTAACTATATCAACTGGGTCCTTCGTTTACGTTGGGTGAAAGATTACATGTTGAAAAAGATTGACCAAAAACCGGCAGGCCCCAGCGATGAAAAACGTGCAAAAGGCAAAATGTACCTGTGGGGAAAAGTGTGGGACAGCTCAGGTAAGGAAAGCAGCGCAAGATTAGAAACTATTGACGGCTATACGCTGACAGCGAAAACAAGTGTACTTATTGCAGAAAAAATCCTGAATGAAAATTTCAAAACGGGTTATCAAACTCCTGCTATGGCCTATGGTGCCGAGTTGATTCTGGAAATGGAAGGTACTAAGCGAATGGATTTATAAAATATACTTCCAGACCATAAACTTCACAATCCACACTGTTTACGGCTCAATTTCTTAAATTATCCATCCTTGAAAATGTCAAATGGCATTTGAATATTTCAAGGATGATAGTATCTTTGAAACATGGTAAGCCGAGCACTTGAAAAGACGATGATACGGGCATTAAGCTCTTTTCCGGCATTGGCCATTCTTGGTGCGCGTCAAGTGGGCAAGACTACTTTGGCTAAACAATTGTCGGGCAAATTGAAAAAACCAGTCCATTACATTGACTTGGAGCGACCCAGCACATTG
>JANOLM010000437.1:0-6279 GCA_031419815.1 Bacteroidia bacterium | reverse complement strand
CAAATCAACGAATCAACAAATCATCAAATTAACAAATCAAAGAATTAGAGTATGTTGGATAAAATTGGAATAGCAAAGCGCATTGCGCAAGAAGTCAGGGATGGAATGTATATCAACCTTGGCATTGGTATCCCTACACTGGTTGCGAATTATATTCCGAAAAACCTGAACGTTGTGCTGCAATCTGAAAATGGTTTGCTGGGGATCGGGCCATTTCCAAAAGAAGATGAAATAGACCCTGATCTAATCAATGCCGGTAAGCAAACCATCACGATGATGCCCGGCTCATCGCTATTCAGTTCGTCCGACAGTTTTGCAATGATTAGAGGTGGACATGTTGACTTAACTATCCTTGGCGCAATGGAAGTTTCTGAAAATGGAGACATTGCCAATTGGAAAGTGCCAGGTAAAATGGTGAAAGGCATGGGTGGCGCCATGGATCTGGTTGCTTCAGCCAAAAATATTATTGTTGCCATGCAACACTGCAGTAAAGATGGAGCATCAAAATTATTGAAGAATTGTACGCTACCTCTTACCGGTCTAAATTGTGTAAAGAAAATTGTCAGTGATATGGCTGTTATTGATATTCTTCCTCAAGGAGGGTTTAGATTACTTGAGCGAGCCCCTGGAATTTCAGTCGAACAAATCAAAAATGCAACTGAGGGGAGGTTAACAGTAGAAGGTAGCATACCAGAAATGATCTTGAATTAGGTCTTAATCTTCCTAAATTTGCTCCATGAAAAAAGTAATCAAAACCACCTTTGATGATGAGCAAAAAGCAAAAAATGAGGCATTTCTTAAGCTTACTCCACTTCAGCGGTTGGAGCAAGCTTGCCAGCTTCGCGAGAAGATGAGGAAGAAAGGTGTTGATTATTCCTACAAAGGCCAAAAAGTTAAAGTCACTCGCCTATCGTGAGCCTACAAAGCAAAGAACACACTCGATTTTTAAAATCTTTGCTCAAGAACAAAGTAAAATTTCTGCTAATCGGTGGTCATGCTGCAATATACTATGGGGTCAGAAGAAATACAGGTGATTTAGATATCCTAATCGAGCCAACAAAAGAAAACGGAGCAAAACTAATTGACGCCCTTAAAGAAAATGAATTGGAAATTCCGGAAATCAAACCAGAAGAGTTTGAGCAAAAACTAGTGCTTGCGTTCGGGCTAGAACCTGATGCTGTGGATATTTTGAATTATACTCCAGGCCTTGATTTTGAGACCACGTTTCGGAATTCGATTGAAGTTGACTTTTCAGGACTCAAAGTAAGGATGATCGATATCCGCGACCTTATCACGAACAAAGAGCACCTTAATCGTGAGGGAGAAAAATCGTATTTGGATAAGTATGACGTAGAAGTTTTAAAGAAAATCCTGCAAAAGCGAAACACTGAATAATAGCGATGAGAAAAACAAAAATCAACTTCGACATTGAGCTCGACCAAAACAACGTTCCAGAAAAAATTATGTGGGATGCTACAGATAAACCTGAGACTGGCTTTACAGAAGCAAAGTCCATTAGCATTTCACTATGGGATCACGAACAAAAAAATACCATGCGCATTGACCTTTGGTCTAAAGACATGCCCGTTGAAGAGATGAAAAAATTTTATATTGACTGCATCGGTGGGTTGAGCCAGAGCGTTTTGAGTTCAACGGGCGATGAACATATGGCCGCAGAAATAAATGAGCTCTGCGAGCGGTTAGTTAAGTATATCCGAAATCAACCCCAATAAAAAAGGCTAAGGAGCAGCTTTAAGGTCTGGATTTTTTTCAAACGTTTACAAAAAACCTCTCTCACAAACGTTTGTATTTGCACAAAATGGCTTAGATTTAATAAAATTTAATCCATTTGCGTATGAATAAGATATACTTAAAGTCACTCTTACCTGTCCTCTTTCTGCTGATGGGTACTGCGGCTGCCTTCGCGCAGAGCACCGTTTCAGGCACGGTCAAAGACGGAGAATCGGGTGAAACCCTGGCTGGAGTAAACATTGTGGTAAAGGGCCGGGTTATCGGAACCACCACGGACAGCAAAGGTCAGTTCAACCTTACCCTTGGCCAAGCACCACCCTTCACCATTTCATTGTCATTTATTGGTTATGCCACACAGGAAATTGAGATCAAAGATGCTAATACAGCAGGTCTTGAGGTGGCATTGGCCGAACAGTTTTTACTAGGACAAGAAGTAGTTGTTTCTGCTTCACGGGTTGAGGAAAGCATTCTTAAATCCCCTGTCACAATTGAAAAAATGGATTTGCTAACCATACGCCAAGCCGCAACCCCGGACTTTTACGATGCATTGGCAAATATAAAAGGAGTGCAGGTAAACTCTGGCAGTTTAAATTTAACTTCTGTTAATACCCGTGGCTTCGCCACAATTGCCAATGTTCGTTTTGTTCAGTTAGTAGATGGCATGGACACTCAAGCGCCCTTGCTCAACTTCCCGACAGGTAACATAATAGGCATTGGAGAACTTGATGCAGAAAGCATTGAGCTTCTACCAGGTGCTGCCTCCGCTCTTTACGGACCGAATGCTTTTAACGGCATCATGATTATGAAAAGCAAAAGCCCCTTTGAATATCAAGGTTTAAGTGGGCAAGTAAAAGTAGGCATGACAAATTCTACAGCAGCAGGGTCAGATCCACTTACGCAATACAGCTTACGTTATGCCAAGGCCTTCAATGATAAGTTCGCCTTCAAGGTTAATTTCTCTTATTTGCAAGCCACTGACTGGCTCGGCAATGATTACAAAACTGATAGAACCCAACCTGAATCCACAACAGATTTAAGCGGCAATACTAATTTAGATCCAAATGCCTCTTCACCCACAGTATTCAGCAAATACACGTCAAACTTTGATGGGTTAAACTTGTATGGTGATGAAACAAAATTTGACGTTCCTATTGGCGGTACTTTTGGAACCTTAAAGCTTGCCCGTACTGGCTTCAAAGAAGAAGACATTCTTGACAATCGGAATGCAACAAGTCTCAAAGGCGATGCCGCACTACATTACCGCATCAATGATAAACTAGAAGCGGTTTATGCCTATCGCTTTGGTGGGGGAAGTTCTGTTTATCAGGGAACAGAAAAATATGCCCTGCGCGATTTCACCCAACAATTTCATAAGCTGGAATTAAAAAGTGATCACTTTTTTGTAAGAGGTTACATGACTGCCACGGATGCAGGAAAATCATGGAACATGTCTGCTTTGGGCGGATTTGCGAACGAAAGTATTAGTCCAACTGCCACACAATGGGCACCCGAATATGCACAACGTTATGTACTCTCTCTGCAAGGATATATTCCTGGTGTTACCGCAGGGAACCCTGCTGAAGCGCATAAAGCAGCGAGAGCGTATGCCGATCGCAATATCCCATTGCCGGGCACGGATGCCTTTACTGATTTAATGAATACAGTGCGCGGCCAATACTTTCAGAAAACTCCTGCCGGAGCTTCTTTCAGTGATAACTCCAAACTTTATCATGGAGAGTTTAACTACAACTTCGGAGATAAAATTGAATTTGCTGAAGTCCAGTTTGGTGGTAACGTAAGAAGATACGATCTCTTTTCAAATGGAACCATATTCAATGAAAGCCCCGATGATGGCGTTAATTTTAATCGGATCACAATTGATGAATTTGGGGCTTATGGACAAATTTCAAAAACCGTGGCCGATGCATTGAAACTTACAGCCTCTCTTCGGTATGATAAAAATGAGAACTTTGAGGGACAAGTGACTCCACGGGTTTCAGCAGTCTATACTTTTTTGACAGATCATAATGTAAGAGCCTCCTTCCAAACCGGCTTTAGAAACCCTGATACACAAGCACAGTTTATTTATTTTCCATCCTCTAGCGGAACTTTAGTAGGCAGCACAGAAGCAAATGCAGCTCGCTACGGAATTCATAATGGTGGTGCTTACACAGACGCTTCATTCAAAGCATTCAAAGCTGCGGGCGGAACAATTAATCCTGTAACGGGTGCTCTTTCAGGAGGTGGAACAAGTCAGCCCATTGTGGCAGATTTAGCCTATGTACAACCTGAGCAGTTGAAATCATTTGAACTTGGATACAAAGGAGTTTTCTCAAAGAAGATACTTGTTGACTTGAGTGGGTATTATACTACCTATACCAATTTCATTGGTGGGCAAATTGTATCAAGTAAAAATGCCACTTCCCACCAAGGTAAAGCTGTGCCTGCCGGATCTCTTTACAGCCCTTATGTAAACTCAGCAGAAGATGTTACATCCTATGGTGTGGGTCTTGGCCTTACCTACAGTTTGCCAAGAAATTTCATTCTGACTGGTAGTTATAGTTATGCAACATTTGATGCCAATGAAACTGTTGATTTCAGAGCTGGATTTAATACTCCAGAGAATAAATTTAATATAGGTATCGGCAACAGAAAAGTGATTAAGAATTTAGGATTCAATATCAACTTCCGCTGGCAAGAAGGATTCTTATGGCAATCGTCTTATGGCGTTTGGAACGTGCCGGAATTTGGAGTGCTGGACGCTCAGTTGAATTATAAAGTTTCAGCATTGAAAACAATGATTAAAGTGGGAGCAGCCAATTTGGGTGGAGGCGATTATCGCACCAACCTTGGTTCTCCTTTCGTGGGGCAACAGTATTATATCTCGTTGACCTTTGATGAGTTCTTAAAATAATTGATGAACTAAAAAAATGATGAATATGAAAAAGTTTAAGTTCCTTTATATACTCCCCATTGCTTTGTTGATGACAGTGTCATGTGAGCAAGAAGTAATTATTGTGGAGCCACCTGTCATTGAAACCCCAACACCAATTATACCTTCAAAGGGTTCTGCCGACTTTACAAAGTTTGTTTCTGTTGGCAATTCTTTTGTAGCGGGCATGCAGGGACAGGCACTTTTCAATGATGGCCAAAGCAACTCTATGCCTAAAATACTGGCAAAGCAATTCGAATCAGTCGGTGGTTCGGCAACTTTTAACCAGCCTGATATAAATTCTGTAAATGGCTATAATCCAATATCTTCAATCCCCGGGGTTATAACTCTTGGTCGATTGATTCTATTCGATCCGGATGGAACTGGCCCGCGCACACCAGCTCCTACCCCAGCGAAGTTCCCAGGTTCTTCGGTAACATGCCCTTCAGCAGTTACTACTCCAGCACTTCCAGCTCCTTACAACACTGCCGATTTTCCTGGAGCATTTGCCGGTAATAAAGCTGCCCTAAATAATTTTGGAGTGCCTTTGATCTATCTTGGGCAAACATTAACTCCAGCAACTGGCGGACCGGGGGTCTCGGGTAATCCTGCATACAGCCCTTTCTATGCACGCTTTGCCTCAGCCCCTAGTCCTTCAGGGGCACCAGGCTCTGGCTCTACTATAATTGGTGACGCTAAAACGGCAGCGGGTAGTTTTTATCTTATATGGCTTGGCTTCGATGACGTCTTACTTTATGCTGCCACTGGAGCAGATGGAGCTTCTGCAGGAACTTATCCTATGACAAGTCAAGCTAGTTTTAACGGCCAATTTAATGCAGCTATATCAACCTTGCTAGGTGGAACAACATTCAAAGGAGTTGTAGGCAATATTCCAAACTTTACAAGCCTTCCGTATTTTTATACAGTGCCATGGAATACCATAACACTAGATGCTTCAACCGCGACTACACTAACCACTAACCTGGCAACGAACTACAATAATTTTCTAAATGCTATGGTAGCCAATAATATTATAACTGTCGCAGAAAAAGATAAGCGTAAACTAACATATGCCGCTGGGAAAAATGGAGTATTGCTGACAGATCAAGACCTCACCGATCTGGAACCTTATATGGCAGGAGCCGCTGCCGGCTTAAAGCCGTATGCCCGCGCACGACAAGCAACAGCAACGGATTTGGTGCCCCTGGCGGCAGGCTCAGTTTTAGGTACTTGTAATGGTGGAAACGCTGCTGCCATTTGGGGTGTAAGTTTCCCCATGACTGATAGATTCATTCTCACTCAATCTGAAACTGTAGCTATTCTAACAAGGACAGCTGAATTTAACGCAAGTATCAGTGCGGCTGTAACTGCAAGTGGTGATCGTTTAGCTCTGGCTGATGTGAACAAAGCATACGCTGACTTTGTGACGGCAAAGGCTGCCCTCGTAAATGGCGTTACTATTACCCCTAGTTTTGCTCCTCCTACCGGGGCTTTTTCAGAAGATGGTCTTCATCCAAATAACAGGGGAAATGCATTCACCGCTAACGTATTTATTGATGCCATTAATACTAAGTTCAGTGCCGTCATACCGAAAG
>JANOLM010000436.1:0-4408 GCA_031419815.1 Bacteroidia bacterium | reverse complement strand
CTTTAATCCCAACATCGCCATGATACCAGGAGTTGCCAGTGCCATCAATGATTTTTCCATTTAGAATAACCAGGTCAAGCGATTGAGCGTGGAGTTGTGCCGAAATGAGAATAGGCAGGAAAGCAGACAAAAAGATTCTTTTCATGTTTCTTAGGTTGAGAAATTGAAGGTAAGAATTTAGATGATGATTGAAAATTGAAATTATACTACAACGCTCATAGTTTAGACGACATTGAATTAATTCTGAAGCCTTATATACAACCTTATACACAATGAGGGTTGAATTGAGTTTGAGTCGCATGAGCTATGCAGTATCCAGTATAATCCTGAAAAGGACGAAAAATTCCTTTTGAGCTCACCTTATGGAGGATAGTATAAAATGCAATTTAAAAAGGGGAATATGAACCAAGGCAAGGTTTTTAGATATGCCCACTAAGTATATTTGCTTCCATGACGTTTGGAGAAAAGGTACTGCACTTCAATAAAACCCTAACCCTTGAAGCCAACTTGCCCGCAGGTGTTGCTGTGATGAATCCATTTCAGGATGACTATGCGTTTTCATTGTGCCGAAAGTTTTATACACACTATTACAGTGACGTACAGGAGCGGCACATTATTTTAGGGATTAACCCCGGACGATTGGGTGGTGGGCTGACAGGCATACCTTTTACAGATCCCGTTAAACTGGAAAAGCTCTGCGGGATAACAAATACTTTAGAAAAGAGAACTGAGCTCTCTGCCGATTACATCTACCTGATGATTGCTGCCTATGGGAGCATTGAAAAATTTTACAACAAATTCTATTTCAATTCAATTTGTCCGCTGGGTTTTACAAAAGACGGAAAGAATTTAAACTACTACGACATTAGAGAATTGCAGGAAGCAGTGAAAGATTTTATGATCCTGTCGCTACAAAAGCAAATTAAGTTTGGGATCAATACCGATGTTGCTTTTTGCCTTGGCGAAGGCGAGAATTTTAAATTTATCTCCCGACTAAACGAAGAGCATCATTTCTTTAAAAGAATAATTCCGCTGGCGCATCCGCGGTTCATTATGCAATACAGAAGAAAGAAGCTGGACGAATACATCGATGACTATCTTGAAAAATTTAAATTGACATCAGGGCATCTCTAAAACCCTTCAATGCTGAAACAAGAATCCAGAATCCAGTATCTTTCCGCCATGTCTTCACACGAACAACTTCAGAAAACACTTACGCTAATACAGTTGGAACGCCAGGCCGATCTCGAACTATATCGTCAGAAGGTTTTACTCCGATCGTTAACACAACGAACCAAAGAAGGAGTGACCTGGTATCCCGTAAGGCTGGCCAAGGACTACATTGGTACTGGCGAGCGAATCATGGTGGAGTTGGAGCGGATGCACAACCTTGATCAACCTCACAGTTTTCAAAGCGGTAAACTTGTAAGCCTCTTTTGCAATGCCTCCGGCAGACCAGAAAAAGAGCACGTTAATGCCGTTGTAAATTATGTGCGCGACAATACGCTAGTGATTACGCTTAATGGAGATGACATGCCCGATTGGATTGACAACGGCCAACTAGGTGTGGACGTGATGTTTGATGAGATGACTTACAAAGAGATGGAATATGCGCTGAAGACCGTTATGAAAGCGGAGGACAACCGCGTGGCGGAATTGAGGGAAATATTATTAGGACAAGAAAAAAGCAAAAAGAAAGAGCCATGCTTTCTCTATCAGGAACCAAACCCTGATTATCTGGCTGCGACAAATCTCTTAAACGATAGTCAGGCAAATGCGCTCGATAAAATCCTGGACACACAAGATGTTGCTTTCATTCATGGCCCACCAGGCACGGGCAAAACCACTACATTAGTTCAAGCCATCAGGCTCACTTCCAAAATAGAAGGCCAGGTGTTGGTGTGCACGCCCAGCAATGCGGCCATTGATTTGCTGGTGGAAAAATTATCTGATCTGGGTTTAAACGTAGTTCGGATCGGGCATCCGGCCCGCGTAACGGAACAAACTTTAAGCAAAACATTAGATGCACGCATTGCGGCACATCACAACTATCCGGAACTGCGGGCGCTACGAAAAAAAATGGAACACGTGCGAGCTATGGCCTTCAAGTACAAACGCGATTTCGGATACAATGAAAGAGAGCAACGCAAGTCATTGAAAGAAGAAGCACGAGCGTTGAAGTCGGATGCCGACATGCTGGAGTTTTATATTATCTCCGATTTACTTCAGAAGGCAGAAGTGATCTGCAGCACGCTGGTGGGCTCATCACATCCCGTACTGAGAGGCCGAAAATTCAAGACTGTATTTATTGATGAAGCTGCTCAATCGCTGGAAGCTGCTTGTTGGATTCCTATTTTAAAATCGCAGCGAGTAATCCTGGCAGGCGATCACTGTCAGCTCCCTCCCACCATCAAATCAAATGAAGCTGCCAAACAAGGACTAGCTATTACACTTTTCGAAAAGGGAATTGAAAACCATCCGGAAATGGCGACCATGCTACGTGTGCAATACCGTATGCATCAGGCCATCATGAAATTCTCATCAGATTATTTCTATAAAGATGAATTGATTGCGCATGAATCTGTAAAGAATGAACTGCTTCGGCCTAATCAATCACCGGTGGAATTTATTGACACGGCCGGATGCAGTTATATTGAAAAGCAAGACCCTGAATCACTGAGCAGGTTTAATGTAGAAGAGGCTTCGCTGGTTATTCATCAAACCGAAAAACTAGTGGAAGAAATTGGAGCGGAAGAATGGCTGCAACAAAATATTACCATGGGCATCATCACGCCATATCGCGCTCAGGTAGATCATCTTCATAAATTGGCGGAAGCCTCCCAACTGCTAGAACCCTTGCATAAATTAATTACCATCAACACGGTAGATGCTTTTCAGGGACAGGAACGGGATGTGATTGCCATCAGCTTTGTGCGTAGCAATGAGAAAGCAGAAGTGGGATTTCTTGGAGACATTCGCAGAACGAACGTTGCCATGACCCGCGCCAAAAAGAAACTGATCATGGTTGGCGATAGTGCTACTTTGGGGTCGCATCCGTTCTATGTTGAATTGCTCGAGTATGTTCAATCAAATGGATTCTATAAAAGCGCTTTTGAATTATAAGTTGAACTCCGACTAAATTTATTTTACCTTCACAACAATATTAAGCCAATGAAAACAAATCATCTGATGCTCTTGTTTGCCATGAGCCTTTCCCTGCCAAGCTGCACTCCAAAATCTTCCAACTCAACAGAGAACTGGCAAAGCCTCTTCAATGGTAATAATCTCAATGGTTGGGACACCTACCTTGGCCCGGCTTATGATACGATACAAAAAAAACGTGATACTCTTAACGTGCCTGGCCTCAACAATGATCCTGACAAAGTATTTAGTATAGTAGAGCAAGATGGAGCTCCTTCCATACGCATTTCGGGATCACACAACGGTGGAATCTCTACCCTGCAGGAGTTTGAAAATTATCATCTCAAACTCGAATTCAAATGGGGAGAGCTTAAGTTTCATCCACGTAAAGACAGAAAGCGTGACAGTGGTTTGCTGTATCATGCAGTAGGTCCTCACGGTGCTGACGGTGGTTTCTGGATGAGGTCTCAGGAATTTCAAATTCAGGAAGGCGACTGCGGGGATTATTGGGGTGTAGCCGGTGGCATGATGGACATCCCAGCCACTGGAAATGAACCAGAAAAGTATGTGTATGATCCCGCTGCATCATTGCTCGACTTCAGCTCGACAAGCGAACACGGTAGGCGTTGCCTCAAAAATCCAGATGCCGAAAAGCCAACAGGCGAATGGAACACGGTTGAAATCTATTGCTTCGGAGATACCGCAGTGCACATAATTAATGGTACCGTGAATATGATCCTCTATCATTCGCGACAGCCAGGCGATGGAAAAGAAATTCCTTTGACTAAAGGAAAAATTCAAATCCAGAGTGAGGGCGCAGAAGTGTTTTATCGAAACATTCAGCTACAGCCTATTACCAAAATTCCGGACGAGATTCTGAAGGGTTCAAAGTAATCCCACAAAACTCTTTTGTATATTATCTTCTCGAAAGTTAAATTTTCTATTTTCGTCTGATAGCTCCTTTAACAGCTTCGGCAGTCCACGGGTCTTCAGGCCAATGATGTTTGGGATAGTGCCTTCGTAGTTCACTTCGCACTTCATGGTATATTGTCCTTTCCTTTGGTGTTGTGCGAAGGAAAGATGGCAGGTCACCAACAAACATGATCAACACTGATTAAGAAACTGATTGGACACAATGATATAAAAACAACCTTACGTTATTTGCATGTAACCAATAGGGATATGCTACAAATTATTAGTCCATTAGATGATCTAAATCTGGAATAAGAAAGTTGTATTGGCGAAAGTTTATTGGGTAAACCCAATT
>JANOLM010000435.1:0-5107 GCA_031419815.1 Bacteroidia bacterium | reverse complement strand
GAATCAGTGAGGTCATGTTGACTTATTGAATAATACCTGTTTTTATTTCTTGTAGTACTAATAACATTATTCCTATTTCTCTTCTTTAGGGCTTAACTCTTTAAACCAGTTTTTAATTACCCTGATTTCTGACGCAGTTTTTTCCTCACTTCCTTTCACCAGCAGCAGCCTTTCCCCATCTCTTGAAATATCAAAAGAGAAACCTGAGATATTAATATAATCACCTTCCGCAACCAATTTGGATATACTCACCTCAAGTGTTTCAGGATTTAGTATTTCAACTTCCATCCATTGCTGCCCAGATCGATAAATTATTTTTTTTCCATCAGCTGTCCACCGGGGTTCTTCAGAGCCCTCGTTTGATGATACCTGAACAATTTTACTGTCCTTATTTGCATGCTGAAGGTAAACATGGAATGCTCTGGAATCATTTTGAGTATATGCGATTAATGATCCATCCGGTGAAATTGAACCGTGAAATTCGCCAAGTTTAGGTGTACTGGTTATGGGAGTTAGTTCTTTAGTTCGTGTATCGAACTTGAATAGGTCAAAATCGCGAGCTACCACAAGGATTTGGCCATCTAAGGAAATTGATTGAGGCCTAGCATTTTCTAATACTAACGAAGGATTAGTGTTTTGAACAATGCTTATCAGGTAAACGTTACTGTCAATACTTACAAATAGTGAATTGTTGTCTCGCCACACTGGAGATCTATTAATCTTTGTATTCGTTATCCTTACTTTTTTAAAAGTGTTAAGGTCAAAAATCCAAATGTCATTGGTGGTGTTGTAAATCGGAGTGGCAATTTTGGTTTGATCGGGTGAGAGCTTAAACGTGCCATAATTTTCCTTAGAGAATGGAATGTGTTCAGCCTTTCCATTTCTATACACCCAAGTAAACCCACCAATCCGTGAATCCTCTCCTTCAATATAAACGAATGTACCCTCCTTGGAAAACGCAAATTGCCCGTTGCCATAACCTTCGGTTCTCACGCCAGCCAAAATTTCCCTGGGCTCCGAAAGTAACTTTTTGTGCTTGAAATCAAAGGCAGCTATCATTAAAGTAGTGCCTCGCATAAACACGATGCTGCCTGTGGGTATATACTTTGGATTCGCCCCGCGCAAATCCAAATCAATGATCGAATTTGATTTTAAATTATATAGCCCAATTTTCTCTTCTGATGAAATTAAGATATAATCTGTATCAGGTACCCGTGAAAGCGAGTTAAAGAAATCAGCGTTACTTACCAACTCGGCCTTTTGGGAATACTTATATAGGGTATTACCCTCATCCGCTGAAAAATATATAGTATTATCGTTATCCCAAATTATATCCATTGGATTTGCAACTTCGGCAAGAGATACTGGCACACCGCCATCAATTTTTATTTTGCGCAAACTGTTGCCAACAAAATAGGCAACTTCGCGGGCATCAGGTGAAAGCGTACAGGCGTATGCACCTTCAGTTTGTGGTATTACTCTGGCTTCAAAATCACTAAGCTCACGTACAAAGATGTGAGGTCGGCCATTATGATTTCCAATGAAAATGATTCGATCACCTGAACCGGAAACATCAATGGCCCTTCTTCCAGTACCCACTGTGGCTTCCCCAATAAGTTCTATTGAAGTGCCGGCCGGGGGAAGAATGGAGAAACGTATTGGCTCTATAGTATCCTTAGAGTCATTCGCGCTGAAATATTTCCACAAGGCCAGGGCTGTAACGAATGAAGAAATAATGATAACCCCGATTATTATTAAAATTGATATTTTATTCCCGGCATACTTTCTTGCTATGATTGGTTCTGGGCTATCATTACTATTTAACGATTCGGCTGGCCGATCCTGACGTGCCACTGGTGGATTTACGAATGAGCCTGTCTTTATGCTTTCGTAGTTTGTCAAACCGTTTAGCAAATCTTTGATCGTATTGGCAACTTTATTTATCTGATCGCGATACTGTGTTTTATTCTGATTCAGCTCTCTTGAATCGTGTGGACCCAACGAACGATTGACACCCGAAGACCTATAAATAAAATCGATGGACCGCATGACACCAGCGATCGCGTTTCCAAATAAGCTTTTGTCGGCTTCATCAATCTCATGTATGCGAATGGGAAGTATCCGCTTGGCCACATTGCCATTGGCAAGTTTGATATCTAACCCAAACGCGTCCTGTTTGCAAAACTCCAGAAAGGGCAAAAACTCATGTTGCCAGGCAAACGATTTGGGATCGCAATAGGTTTGTGAAATGATTGGAATGAACACCAGGCATTTAATCTTTTCTTTCAATGAACCATCAACATCGTGGGTTTCAAGCAAACCATCATGCGGGTTTTGATCAAAGTAAATAGAGATAGGCTCTTTGATGGTCGCGGCCAGTTCCTCTTGTAAAGCAGTTACAAAATCGGTTACCCAGCCGGATCTATTGTCATTGTGACGATAGGAAATAAAAATATCATACTCATAGCCGGATAAGATTGCCATATCACGAAGATATTAAATTGTTGCCTGTATCGCTCGCTATTTTTCCTCCCGCTTCAAACTCCACTCGTTGTTTTGTGTGCGCAAAAATGTTTCACAATCTTTCACCCATTCGTCAAACTGCTGGTGTTCTGTTATCATCGTACTTCGCTTTTTCAACTGCACCATTCCTTCGTTCATTTGCTGATACTTATACTCCATCTCTTTGGAGTTATTCGCTTCTGAGTAGGACGAAACGAGCGCAATAAAACTGATCATCATACCCAACGGGCTCATGTCCATAAAAAAACTTAGACCCTGATAAAATTCCGCTGCCATTTTTAATGCCCCCCAGGTAATGGAGATGCAAAGGAAGAGAAGTGTGGCAAATTTGTATTTTTTTAGACGTCTGTTAAAGTGTTTTTGTTTGTTTTGAAAGTAATAAAGCTGATCATCCAAACGGTATTTCAAATAGTAGTTGATGCGATCGGCAACTGAAAGTGGTTGCACCTTTTCCTTCAGTGAAATTAACTTCCCTAATTTAAAAACAGGACTGCTCCATCCAGTCGGTGAAATATTCCTAACATACATTTCAAACTCCCCTTCCGAGTAAGGGCCGGAGCGATTGTTCTCCGTCCAATAATTAAAGAGATAGTACCAGATTTCACTCCGTATCTGTTCGGCTTTTGCACGACTGCGCGTCCATTGACTCAGGCTGGTTTTGTCTGACAGTTGCAGTTGTATGGTAATGAAGGCACCCATGGCGGAAAAAATAAGAGACACCATTCGCACAATTTGCCCATTCCCCATCAGGAAATGATCGGGTACGGTAACGAAGGCGTCAAAGAAGGCAATCGTGCCTAGCAAGACCAATGAAAGTTTTAATCGCTTTTTCCACCGTGTTTGATACTTCGTAGCTTCTTTATCCAACGTCTCAAATACGGGAATGAATATTTTAATATGTTCAATGTCTTCTAAGGTTGCCAATTCCTTTCCCGGCCATAGAATTTGCACTGGTATTCCTTTGGCTTTGATATCTTCCACAAAATGAGCGGTTCCTCCTTCAATTTTATCTTCACCTGGCTTAATGAGCGCTAAGGCCACCACTTTTCGCGAGCTTCCTCCTCGCAAAAGAGAAAAGTCAAGCATGTCATTGTTGCAGTGTACGTAAGCCTGGGATTGACTGATCGTACCCGCTTGAACAAATTTTATTTCTTTGGCCGATGAAAGTATCCGGTCAAATTCCTTTCTCCAAACTTCGGGGTCTTCATCAGGCATTCCTTTCAGATAGCTTACAGAGGCCGCAATAAATTTTTCTTTTTCAAAAGGAAGAAAAATTATTAACGGAATCTTTCGCGCCAGGATTTCGGCAGCAAAGATCATGTCGCCACCTGCACCAAGACTGGAAACGGCTACCGTGATCGGTTGGATCTTCAGAATTTCATCCAGCGCGGTGCTGATCAGACTATGTGCTTCGGTAATCAGTTGATGAGGGAATCGTTGCTCCGGCCGATCGGCAGAATCCAGCAAATGCCCGGTGAAGAGCAGGACAAATTCCTGTTGGGTGTTAAATGAGTTGGGAGAAGGCATTTAAGAGTATGTTATATAGAATATTTTAACCGCTACCTTGCACTGTCTTTAAAACTCTAAAGTAACGTTTACAAGTTTCTTTTTTAAAGAAAAGATGCATGGAATGTTTAGAAAAGATTCGAACTTTTAAAGGTTAGAAAAGATTTGCTGAGTGCTACCTACCTGCCTGCCATGCCTACATTTTATTTCGGCAGGTAAACCGGTAGGCAGGGCTTGCGCCACAATATAGGGGTGTAAGTTGTTGATTTATACAGAATATGATCAAGGGATATATTGTCTAAAGTAATGAGCAAAGTAGTATGTTAGAAGCTTACATCGTTGACGGAATAAGAACTCCAATAGGAAGTTTGGGTGGAAGCCTTTCCGGTGTGAGGGCAGACGATCTGGCAGCACTAGTTATTAAAGTGCTAACGGAGCGCAATCCAAATATTCCACCTCAGGCGATTGATGATGTGATAATCGGATGCGCCAATCAAGCCGGTGATGATAATCGTAATGTTGCTCGAATGGCGTTATTGCTCGCTGGTTTACCAGTTACTGTTCCAGGCGAAACCGTTAACCGGTTGTGTGCCTCTGGAATGTCGGCTGTGATTCAGGCAGCACGTGCAATAAAATCTGGAGATGGAGAAATATTGATTGCAGGTGGGGTTGAGCACATGACTCGTGCACCCTGGGTGATTTCAAAAACGTCAAAACCTTTTGGCAACGATGCGCAGATGTTTGATTCAAGTTTTGGATGGCGCTTTGTGAATCCTCACATGCAAAAGTTATATGGTATCGATCCAATGGGCGTTACAGCAGAGAATTTAGTAGAGCTTTATAAAATCAGCCGAGAGGATCAGGATGCATTTGCCTATCAGTCGCAAATGAAAGCAAAGAAAGCACAGCATAATGATCGCTTCGAAGAAGAAATTGCAGGTGTTGAAATGTCAGTAAAGAGAAATGAGACAACTCTTTTTGATACAGATGAGTTTGTAAAACCTGAGACAACCCTTGAAAGATTAGCCCAATTAAAACCTGCCTTCAAAAAAGAAGGTGGAAGTGTTACAGCAGGAAA
>JANOLM010000434.1:0-1926 GCA_031419815.1 Bacteroidia bacterium | reverse complement strand
AATTGGTTGATCTCAAAGAATGGGCCGCTAACAATAGAGGGTAAAGAGTTGCTTGAACTTCCTATTTCCAGTAGGCCCATGTCTGTTGTTGATATTGTGAGAAGAAGGGTAAGGAAAACGCTGAATGATCGCCTCTATAAGCAGCGGGTTTTCAACAATTCAGGAAAAGGATTTCTAGCAATTTCAGGAAATCAAACTCTTAAAAGCAAGCTCAGGAAAATCACAAATCCCCAAGTGCTTTCATTTGATAAAGAACATTTGGAGTATGAAGACCTTGCCGATATAGTCTCCTACAATGTTGCGAAGTATGCGGACGAGCCAGGTGATCTGGTGCTTACAACAATTGCACACCCTAAGTCTATGGGGACGTATCATCTTAATTTATTGAAAGAGTTTGTAGAAAAGAGTCGGGAGAAATACAAGGATCAACTAGAGTTTGTTACGTATCCTCAAATTCTGGAATCTTATAAAACAGTTTTGCATGCTTAAGAAACTTGATCAGTTTTTAAAACAAAATTTTCCCGGCCTCCATGGATGGCTAAAGGGCTATACACGATCATTTAAGAAAAGCGTTAACCCACAAATCGGCAGACCGGAGTTCGTTGAAATTTTGCGTAGGGATTTGAAGGTAAAAGAAGGAGATGTTGTGTTCATTCATTCTTCCATGCGCAACCTTTATCTTTTGTTTGATAAGCAGGAAATAATGGATATTCTTTTGGAAGTAGTTGGCCAGGAAGGCACACTCTTATTTCCTTGTTGGCATTTTAATGTCAGGGCGGAAGATTACATTAAACAGCACGAGGTTGTATTTGATGTTAATAATTCACCCTCGGCCATGGGCAAAATCTCCGATGTGCTCAGAAGCAATCCGCTAGCGTGTAGAAGTTTCCACCCAACAAATTCTGTGATTGCACTTGGTAAGCATGCCAGAGAGTTAACAACAGGACACGAGGAAGGCATCTATCCTTGCGGTGTGAAGTCGCCCTGGCACAAGATGATGCAGTATAACGCGAAAGTCGTAGGTATTGGGGTTACAGTCGATAACCTTACGTTTGTCCATGCCGTAGAGGATTTTATTAAAGATGATTTCCCTATTAAAACCAGAATGGATACTGTTTTTTCATGCAAATGCGTTGATAAGAATGGTGGTATCAAAATGATTGACACGCTAGTGGCCAGCACAAGCATTAGCCCACGTGATGTCGTTGGCTTTTTTAAAAAACATATCTCACCGAAAGCTTATCGATCAGTTAAAGTAAAGAACATGGATTTCTTTAGTCTCGATACGGTGCCCATATTTGATGAAATTAAGAAACTCGCATTGGCGGATAAAACAATTTACAAATTTTAGTTATGAATGGAAATAAGCCTGCGGTTGGGTATAGTTACGAACATCAATTTAGTTTTTCGCAAGAAGCTGTAAAGCTCTTTGCGCAGGTTACGGGCGACAATAACCCCGTTCATCTTGATGGTGATTATGCGGCCACTACAGCTTTTAAAAAGCCAATCATGCACGGCTTTTTATCCGGAAGTATTTTTTCAAAAGTATTTGGCACCATTTATCCAGGAGAAGGCACCATCTATTTGAAGCAAGAGATGGTTTTTAAGAGACCTATGTTTGTTGATATCATCTATACGGCAAAATTCCATGTTGCGGCAATCAATATTCAAAAAGCGACTCTTGAAATGGAATGCAAAGTGGTTGATGCAGACGAAAAAATTTGTATCGAAGGAAAGGCAGTGTTGATGAATAAGAGAATCTTTGAGTGATCAGTTAACCAGGTATTTCTGGATCAGGTGTGCTTTCTCGGGATGCACAAAAAAACAATCATGAACACCATTATCTTTTTCACGAAAGAGCGTTGACACGGGGTGAAGCTTGCCATCTAAATAATTATAGAACAAATAGCCGTTGCGTTTCATGAT